>JAISZW010000163.1 GCA_031284445.1 Candidatus Methanovirga basalitermitum
TCAAAGCTATTTTCAACAGTTTAAAAATTATCTTTATTTAATTCTTTGGAAATCACTTACTTTTTAATTTAAAGAACCATATATTTTTATTTTAATAATTAATCTTTAATTTGGATGTACTTTTGGAAAAAATATGAAATTTGATGATGTATCATGTTAAATCTCTATGGAAGTTCCGTTGATTTTCTACACTTTTGAGACACCCTGTTATATATTACTATCAAACTTCAATGCTGTCAAAATTAAATTAATGGAATAGCTATTTCTTTTGTAATATCCTTATCTAAACATATTAATATGCCCCAAATCCTATTGAATAAGCTTTTTTGGTGTTTGATTTTATATTTTTCAATTGGTAAAGTTAAATCTATCCCATATTTAATCATTATCTCATACAAAATCTATTCGGTTTTTCCAATCATAATATTATCTGGAGTGAAAAAAGTCTAATATTGTTGCTTGAGAATCTTGAATAGAGAAGGATAAGTATTCTATTAATTCTACTGGTTTAGATAACCCACATATAGTCATGCTGACTTTGTTGAGATTAGCCTATGTTAACCATCCAGGGACACATGCTAACCCAATAGTCATGCTGACTTTGTTGAGATTAGCCCCAAAATAGATTTTTTGATTTGTTTTAATTACGATAGGTAACAATTATTTAAATCTGATCTATTTTTAAACTTCAACACTTCCAAGGAACAATTTATCTTTTGAAACCTTTGGAATTGAGTTTTTATTTATTTTTTCCCCATTGAATATTACATCATCTGCTAATCCTCCAGTAGCTCTTCCAACAGCAACTCCATCATCATTGGATACATATGCATGCAATTCACTTTTGCCTGTGATATTGTTGACATCTAAAACAATACTGTTTCTCCTATTTACTCCATATTTATCAATACTTAATAAATAAAAAGTAGCATCTACAGGCTGACCCTTTTTGTTATTAAGTGTTCCTTTTAAAAAAAAATCAGGACTATTAGGGACAACGATATAATCATCTTTTTCAAGTTTATATGTATTTATCAAGGATTTTCCAGAATAAGAATAAATAGCTACACCCACTTGACCTGTAGGGGATTTAATAACAAAGTGTCCTCCACCTATTGCTTTAATATATGTGAAAGCTTCATCCATATCTTCCTTAGATATACTCCCTTTCATTGCTATTGACACTCCAAATTTTTCAAGTTTTTTATTTATTTTTGGATTATCTAAACCTCCTATTCCTATATACCATCCATTATCTAAGACTAAAGAATGTATGAAAGAGATAACTGATTTTTTTCCTTCAGTATTATTGTTTTCTATAAGTCCTCCTTCACCAGTTACCTTTATTTTATTTATATACTGATCTGAACTATCAGTAGAGTCTCTCCTGTAACCATAAGTCGAAGAGTTATTATTTGAATAAATTATAACTGAAGCACATTCAGCAGCATCTTTTGTGTTCGATACAAATTTATAACTTATAGTTTCAATAGCTGTTGTGTTATTTGTTGATATGTTGTTATTATTATTTGATGAGATCGTTGAATTAGTTTCAAAATTTCCAAAATTTAGATTAATAATAGCTATTATAGGAAAAATAAGTATTAACAAAGCTATGATTGAAATTGTAAGAATTTTTTTTTTCTTTGGAGGAGGGAAAATAGAAAACATTATGATCGTTTAAAGATTTGGTTTATGATTAAAAAAGAGTAGTACTAATTAAAAAAGAATAGAATAAAAGGTTATATTGATGAAATTGACCTATTGATTATCAGTTGCTTCACCAGATTTATATTCTGTTAATATATAATCTTCTTTTGTAACCCAGTCAGTATCTTGTCTTGCTATCTTTAAGAATTTCCTACTTATATGTTCTTCTTCAGTTTGTTCATCAACAAGAGTATCTTGTAGCCACTTAACAGTTTCCCAATCTTTTTCTTTCTCTGCGGTTTCAACAATATTGTAAATTAAAGCTGTGGTTTCTATTTCTTTATCTAAAGTTTGAACAAATGTATCCTCTTCATCTTTAATATCTGCATCTACGGCAGGTACTTCAGGATATTTATATAAAACATCACTATAGTTTAATCTATCAACTATCCATTGATGATGGTTAACTTCTTCATCTGCTCTAAACATATAATATTCTTCTAATTTATGCAATCCTTTTACTGCAAAATAATTAGCAAAAGTTTTATACAAGTTATGATTATATAATTCATGACTAATTTGTTCTATCAATAATTCGGCGGTTTCAGGTTTAATAGCTTGCACTCTTCTTTCTTCAAATATTTTTTTATCAACATTCATTTTACCACTTCCAAGATTATATTATGTATTTTAAAATTGAATTACATTTTAGCATGTTTACATTAATTATTTTATCATATATAAAATTTACTAATTATAGAGGGTGTAAATTTTTGTGGAGTTTTTTCTTATATTTCTTCATTTCCCATTTATAGAGCTAAGTACTATAATAATCCATTAATTACTGAAAATCTTCGATTTTCATAAGTAAATTAAAGGATTTGAAGGATTTTCAATTTTTTTCAAAAATCAAAAAAACTCCACACTTTTTTACACCCTCATCAAAAAAAATAACACACCACATAAAATATTGTTGAATGATGATGTATTAAATCTTTCGGTTAATGTTATTGATATGTTGGGGTTTCAATCAACTCTTAATGCAACATATAATGATAAAATGATTATTTATTATCTTCTTAATGTTGCTACTTCTCGAACTATTGTTAATAATGTTAGTAATATTGTTATAATGCACCTTCAGAAGGAACCATTAGATATGAACTTAGAAATATTGATTTAGATGGAATTGCTGAGCTTAAAATGAATTAAAGATTCATTCAAATAAAACCATAAATAGGAAATTGATGTGGCTATTGATTATGTTAATATTCCCTATTACGGTGAAGAAAAACGACAGTAATACAATTAAAACCCAACCTAAGCAAGGAAATAGTCGATTTTATGCTTATGCTTCCATATACCTGATATTAAGAAAATAAACGCTACACATTAGCTGAAATATATTCACAGGAGAAACTTTAAAAGATACAGTAGACTTCCTAATAAAAGAAATCGAAGCCAT
>JAISZW010000171.1 GCA_031284445.1 Candidatus Methanovirga basalitermitum
ATTAAAATTTCCTATCATATCTGTAATTTCATATATCCTAATCTCAGCAACTTTAATTTCTTTAATAGATTTAATTTTAGGTATCATTGAATTTAGAAAGATAAATTTATAATCAGTTGGTTAATTTTTTGGAATCCAACCTAAGAGTTAGGACTATTCTTTTAAAAAGACAAAAAAAGAAGACATAAAAGATTATTCGGTGGAAAGACAATGAATATCCTTGAAATTGTAAAGGATGCTTATGAAACTCTTATTTGTGAAGGAAGATGATTATGAAACTCTTATTTGTGAAAGCAATCAAGAAGGATTTCAACAACTGATGATAGAGTTATTTATTCTGCTATTTCTGAAACCGTTGAAAATCATGATGAATTCATTCAAATTATTCAGCCTTGAAACAGGATACGAAATTCCAGTAAATGATTTATATACTACTTTTTTAGGTTACTTTAAGAAAATTTCATGTTAAAAAAGCAGAAGAGATATGTAATGAATAAGATTGAAGAAGAATTAAGTAATCTTACTTACTTAATAGGTATTTTAGAAAAAGAAAAAGGAGATAAAGAACTAATTTCAAAATTGAAATTTCAGAGGGATGAAATTTTAGAAAGTTTACGGATTTAATTTTTACAAGGAGTGGGTTAATGTGAGCATGAATTATGAACGAACAAGAAAACTGGGATAAAGAAGGGGATGAGGAATCTTTGGAATCTATATTTGTACTTTTGAAGTTGCTAATATGAGTTTGCCTCTGCCTGCTTTATTTAAATATTCTTTTTGATCAAACTTTTTTTTAAAAAGTTTGTTGGATAGTCTTGTGAAATGACCTGATTGTTGCTTTATACTGTGAACTTATATCAGGGAATTATAGGAATTTAGGAAATGATATACGGTCATTTACTTGTTATTAGTTCTGGGTCTGATAAACCATACCATACTTGTAAAATCAACATTTTAACATCATGATTTCGTCTGTATGGGGTATTCCACCCTTTTCCCGTCTGTTTATTATAGATTTTTCTGATTATTGGTCGCAATGACTCCCAATTAACCAAAGGATTTATATTCAGCTAATTTGTGACCCAGTTCTTCGACTTTATTGTACTGCATTCTTAAGTAATGTTTCTTTTAGATTGCTTAGTATTACCTTCTATGTGTTCTTGTATTATTAAGAAATCATTATTAGTGGCATTTTATTGTTTTTTAGCTTTTTTATAAAGTTTTGATTAATCGAAAACTTTATATATCAAGGTGAAATATGATATATTATGCTACCAATGTTTTGGTAGCAAATCGTGAGTAATATTTCTAGGTTAATAGAAATTCTCATTAATTTATTTTTTTTTAGAGGTCTAATGTAAATTTTATAGTTTATTAATAATAATCGTATGATTGGTAGTTGTATAGGTGCTGTTAGTGTTAAATCATATACTTATCATTGGAATCTTGAAAAAAGAAAAACATATACTATTATGAGTGATTTACCCCGTCCTATCTTTTTCAAGACTATTGGGATATTGCAAGAGATTTAGAAGCTAATGGATGGTGTATTTGGATAGATAGTGTTGATCCTAAGATAACTATTATAAATAAAGATCCATGGGATTATTTTGTTTGTCATAAAATTAGCTATGGTTGGCCATTTGATCCTGATTATTATGAAATAAGTATTACAGGGTAAGAATTCAAATGTGTTGATTATTTGCAACATAAGAATAGTAGTATCATTTTGATACTGCTCCTATTGTGTATAAATTTCACAGTTGCTATGTGGTATTAGTCTCAAGCTATTCATCTCAAGGTACATCTTGGAGCGAAAAAGGTTTGAAACATATTGATAGTAGTGATTTAACATTTAGAAAAGATGTTGTCTTTTTTGAAGGTAGTAAACTTACAAGAAAATTTAGTTGATTATTTTTTTGGAATCCAACCTAAGAGGTCGGACTATTCTTTTAAAGAGATAAAAATTTCTTTGACAGAGTCATTAAACATTTAACTTTCGTATTTCATTATTTTCATATATTCCTACATTATTTGATATGTTTCTTTGAAGAGAAAAATCAATATCTTCTTGGTAACCTAACTCTTTCAATCTATTACTTGACTTTGAATTATAAATAGATTTCTTAACTAATTCATAGTTTTCACTTCCTAAAACAGCACTTTGGGCATATTCACTATTATCTAAAGATTTGAATTTAGTCTTATTCTTCTTAAATTCTTTTTCTATAGAACGAATTATATATCCACTAACTAAGTAATCTTCTATTGCAAAATCTCCTTTTACTCCTGCCATCACAACATCTATATGTGAGTTCGCTAATTTTAGACATGCTTTTCCAACGGCTTGACTATTAATAAGAGAACCTATTAAAACTTTTGATTTCATCCCATTAAGTATTCTTGTTCCATTACTTGTAGTAAGAATTAAGGTTTTTAAATCTGTTTTATACTTTTGAATAGCTATTGGAGAATTACCCAACTCAAATCCATTTATTTTAGTTCCAGTTCTCTCACCAGCCAAAACACCATTCTCTTCGATAGCTACTTTTTTTGCTTTTTCTTTGGTTAACACAGGAACTATTTTTTCATATTTGTCTAATGCTATTGTGATTGTTGTACTTGCTCTTAAAGCATCAACCATGACAGAAACATCATTAGACATAGTTTCCTCAAAATTTAAAGTTAATTTTAATTCTTTCATTAAAATCACATTTTGCTGATAGATTATTAATAGGAAGTTAATCTTTTAAAATTAATATATTAATTTATTATACTAATTTCATTTTTACTAATAAAAAAAATAAGATTTTTAGCCCTCCTATTTTTTGAAAAAAATTATAACCTTTAACATCTTATTTTACTCATTTTCCATATTATTCATTTTGATCGTAAAAATACATTTCATATAATCCTTATAAAATTAAATATTTCCCATCTTCTTAACCGTTAAATTTAAGTACTCATTTCATATATCCTTTTATTTGGTGTCAGAATGATATCATCTGAAATATACGAAAAATAAGATGGCAATTATATTTGTTAGGGTATATATTTAAATTATATGATTCATAAATTTGAAGATAAGTTTCTTGAATGCATACATTTATAGTATTTTACCTAACTTTCTTAACATTGATGAAATTTATTTTGAGATCAATCCTAACTTTAAATCATATCCTCAAAGATTTCATAGACATTGTGAATATACAATATGTTATAAAAGTTGAGTAAAGTACTATACATAGGTGTTAGATTTTAACATTTCAGCGAGGCATTTTAGTGTATTGTTATCTAAAGTTAGCTTAGATATTATTAGTCCTGCTAAAAGTACAGTCAAAAAAGTGTTTTTTGCCGCTGATTTATATGTAAATACTTTAACATCCACACCATTATTGGAATTTATTAAAATCTTCTATTAAGGTTTTTATCTTCTTAAAATACTTTCCATTTGTCTATCAATATCTTACATATTAAGTACAACAAACTACATTTAGAGTTTTCTTTATCCGTGAAGGGTGGCATCTTCATTTTATCATCAATATACTATATGAAATGGTGGTATTTAAGTTTTTCGGTTTAGAAAGCCTTTTTATTTTGTAATTGTTTGTTTAAGATTTGTACTTTTAGATTTCAAGATATTTGAAATATATTATGGTATGAAATAAGCACGGATAATGCTTGTAAATTTATCTAATTTCTAACACTCTACATTTACAACTACTTCAGTAAATTGATCGGAACAAATCTTAGAAATATTAAATATAAATATTAAACATGTTTTAAAAGTTTACAAAAGACGAAAACAGATGACTTCTGTGGTGGATGCTACTCCAGATAGACTCATGATTTTCAATATAAAATCTAAAAAGAGGAGAAATAAGAATACCTAAAAACTCATGGTGTTTGAAAATGGAGTTATACAACCTCTAAAGTTTATTATAATTGGATTTAAAGCTTAAAACATACTTCTGAGATGCCTGTTACAATATTACTCACACTCGTTGGATGCACCTATAAATGATTTTAAACTTTTTGATGAAATTCTAAAATAACTTGATGAATAAAAATAATGTTATATAGTTAATTTGATAAAGTTCTTAAAAAATGAATTTTTTTAAATAATTGGATGTTGCACAATCTAAATATTCAAATTTTAAATTTTAACTAAAATGAATATTTTTCATATTTGAAGGCTAAAAACTTTTTATAAATAAAAATATATCATTATAATAATTTAAATTAAATATAAAACTATTTATATTATTTTTACAATGAATAAAGAATTTAAATAAATAAAAATTTTTAAATGCGTATGAATGTCCTATTTTAATTTAAACTATTTTAAATTATTTTATTAGGATTATAAATGAATTTAAATATTTAATTTTTAAATTAATAAATTTATAATCCTTTATTAATTAAAATAATTGATTTAAATAAGAATTGAATCTTTGTTAAAATAATTATGCAACAGCCTCAATAAAGAAAATCAAAGATTTATTCACAAAGTGAATTTAGAAAAATCAAAGATTTTTTGTTTATTCGCAAAGTGAATTTAGGAAAATCTTTGATTTTTTGTTTATTCGCAAAGTGAATTTAGGGAAATCTTTGATTTTCCGTTTATTCGCAAAGTGAATTTAGGGAAATCTTTGATTTTCCGTTTATTCGCAAAGTGAATTTAGGAAAATCTTTGATTTTCCGTTTCTAACTTTAAAAAATAAATTTTTTAAAATAGAGTAAAAAATTAAAATAATTACATATTTTCATTTATTTAAAAAAAATAATGATTACTTATCCATACAATTTAAAACGCATTGATTTTATAATATTAGATTTAAAATGAAGAAAA
>JAISZW010000174.1 GCA_031284445.1 Candidatus Methanovirga basalitermitum
ATTAAAATATGTGCATAGTAATAAAAGAAAGAGTAGGTCGAAAATTAGTCAATGTTTTAAGATAGTATAGGAAATCCAGATGACATTAACAATTCTCAAATCTCCATCATAACGAACGAAAAAACTTAAGACAAGAAAACAAGAGAAGACAAGAAAAAACAATATCTTTCCCTAAAAGAAGACGAATTGTTACAACATCATCTAACTTTGCAGATAATGACACATAATCTCACTAAACCACATCCTTCTTAAAAAAACTTAATTTTAATCATAAAAGGCAAAATCTGGAGAAAATATGATAAAAATGAACACCAATGATGTCTGCAATGAACTGACCATCTATGGTCTTTAAAAGAACTATTAACATTCCATATACACAAAAACATCAGTAGTTAAAAGGATCACCACCTAATTACATGGATATTCTTAAGACAGTTTAATTTTCACTATTTTTTTCAAATATGACATTTTGAAAATTTTCATATGGTTTTTTTGTGAAATTCCAGATCTATTTTGTGCATTTATTTATATGAATACGATACCACACGAAATTAACTTAATTAATTTGTCATGACAATAGCTTCACTTAAAAAATCCCACTATCAGTTATTTTAAATTTAACACTTATTCCTTCAGATATACTTCTATGTCTTCTTAAATTAGCTATTCTCTGACCAACAAGATCGGATTTTTCAAGTTCAACAATAACTTTACTCCAATACCTAAGAATATCTCCACCAACTGGTCTAATATTTCCATTACTTTCCCCGTCAAATGCAGAATAAATCTGGTTTGTAATAAGGACAGCCAAATTATATTTACGGGAGAATGTAGATAACAATCCCATTTGTTTTCCTAATTCCTTGTTTAATATTGGTGATTTAGATTCATTTAATCTATAGAGAGCAACAGCTGAATCTAAAACTATTAAATCAATATCATCACCTCTGGAACTTAGAAGAGATCCGATTGTTTTTAAATTATCCTCTTGCTCATGGAAAGAGTGAGGTTCAAAAACTATTATATCATTTGCAACATTTTCAAAATCATCTTTAGCAATCTGTTTAATTCTATCAATAGATACTCCACCTTCAGTATCTATGTATATTACTTTTTTTCCATTTTTAACCACTTGGACAGATAACATCAAAGTTATATTGGTTTTTCCAGAACCAGGAGGTCCATAAAATTGTGTGATATTACCTTTTTCGATTCCTCCTCCAAGTATCTTATCTAAAGAAGAGTTTGTAGCTATTTTTGATTGTTCAATATTTTTTAGTATCTTCATAATTCCCACTATTTATATATTGTATATTAGTTGCTTTTATTACTTGCTATAATTGAACTTCTCTTTCTTAAATAGAAGAGAGATTCATTTTCTCAGAACCTATAAAGATCTTTTGCAATTATAGAAGTTAGTTTCTAACTTCTTATCCATAATAACAAGTCATTTCTTTAGGATATTAATATAAACATTCACATGACGATAATACAGATTAACACAGTTAGTAAAAGTCCATTCATGGGTGTTTAAACATAGATTAGTATTTTTATAACCACACACATTACAAACCTTACTTGATTACTACTGTATTTTTTTAGAGGATTTCTCTTCACTTAATTTTTTCTATTTTTTTATTAACTTTTTATTAATCTTCAGAAGCTATATATTATTTGCTTGTATTTTTAGGTTTGTCTTTCTGGTTTTGCCCTGTGTTACTTGTTTTTTTACTGAAAGTTTACATAGATTTCGCTAGCTATGAACTATTTTTTGGATGGTTTTTAGCATGCTTTAAGTTTATAACAGATTTTTGATACTATGTTTTTAATATGGGTTCTTACTGTGGTTATGACAAGTACATGACCACTTCTTAGGACTTTTTATCACAGCAAATGGTCTATTTTGGTATGATATGGACTGATTCTTTTATTTCGTCTTTTTTGCTTATGTTAATGGTTTGCATTCATGGATGTTCGATCCGTCGTGACATCACATGTTTTACAAGGTTACTCCATAATATCCTTTGTCACGATAGGCTACTGTATTATTTAGATAGGTCTATTTTTAGGTCATGAATATTAGCAGGGATTGCATGACTTCTTTTATATAGTTCAATTGGTCTGTAATCTATTTTTTTGTAATGCATTTTATAACCCAAAATATGATTTGTTTCTTTTTTTAACCCATTCTCCATCTTCACTTGCTGTATACTTCACATTACCTCTTCGTGGTGCATTCCTGATTTCTGGATGTCTTGGATTTGATGTTTATTAAAAATTTATAAGTAAAAATGTTTGTTAAAAATGTTTGTTAAAAATTTATAAGTGAAAATATGACTTTTTAATAAAATAATTACTTTTATCATCTTTATTTATTAAAATAATTATTATAAAATCTTTATTTATTAAAATAATTATTATAAATTAAATAACAATTAAATAAAAAGAAAAAAAATTTGTCAACACCTTCAGCTGAAAAAGTAGTGACAGATACATTTATGTAATGCATATTATACAAATTAATAAAGAAATTATTTTACAGCTAAAAAAGATGTTGAAAAACGACCAAAAGTTCAAAGAAGATTGAAAATTCAAATAAAATCATGAAAAAAATCAGCAAAAAACTCTTTGATAGATTTGATAAAATCAACAGATTTTTATGACAAACCCAAATATAATATGGAACATCAAATAAAAGTGAAACTTGCAATAGTTTACCACAAGTATAAGGAATTTAAAACATAAAAATGAAAAGAACTTGGTCAACTATTTATTAACTGTAGCTTCAGATATTAAATTCTATGTTCCAAACCCTAGAACTCTAAGATCAAGACAATAATAACAGGAAAAACTCAACTCCGTAAATCGTTGACACAGCCACACAAACAACAAAATATTTGAATAAATTTATTAATTATTCTTTGAAAAATAATAAAAAAGATTTATATAAATAAAAAGATTTATATGGTTTGAAAGAAAATAATGTAACATCAAAATATTAATTTTAAAAATATTTCATACTATTTATATCTTATTTTAAATCATTTATCTTAATTTTACAGGAAGATTATTTGAGTTCTTTATTTGATAATGATTTGTGCGTGTCCAAACCAACTAGCAAAAAGATTTTTGAAAATTTTGAATAAACAACAATTATCCTTAGATATTTTGATCTTTTTCTCTTTAACATTTTTTAAAATTGGACTATCCTTTTTAAAATTGGACTCTAAAATACTTTAATGCTTAAAAACTCGGGATAATCGAGCATGACTAAATCATCATGCCTATATTCATCATTACACTTAAATATCAAAATCATGACTTAGAATTCTGATTTTATTGTGGGACTACTATGATTAGTGAAAAAAAAGTAGAAGATGTAATCTATAAACTTTTTAAAAAAGCAGTTATTTCTTTACCAAAGGATGTTATAAAATCAATAGAAGATGCTCTTGAAGTAGAGGATAATGAACTATCATGTTTAAATCTTGAAGCTATTTTAAAAAATATTAATATTGCAGAAGAAAAAGGTATTCCAATGTGTCAAGATACTGGATTACCTATAATTTTTGTAAAGCTTGGGAATGTTAAGGTTGAAAATCTTTATAATGGAATTATCTCTGGTTTAAAAAAAGCGACTAAAAATGTGCCACTTAGACCAAATATTGTAGATCCTATAACAAGACTTAATACTGGAGATAACACAGGGGTTAATATTCCATTGATTGATGTTAAGTTAATTGAAGAAAATTATATCGAATTTACAGTACTGCCAAAAGGATTTGGGTCTGAAAATAATAATGTACTTGTGATGGCATTACCTGGAATTGGAGTGGATGGAATTAAAGATTTGGTAGTTGAGACTATAAAGAAAGCTGGTGGTAAACCATGTCCTCCAATGATTGTAGGTGTAGGCATTGGTGGAACAAGTGATTTAGCTCTTAAATTAAGTAAAAAAGCACTCCTCAGCGAAATTGGTGTGAAAAATTCTGATGAAGTTTTAGCTAAACTTGAAGAGGATATCCTGACTGAAGCCAATAAAACAGATATTGGTCCAATGGGTCTTGGAGGAAAAACAACAGTTTTAGATGTTAAGGTTCTAAAAGCTCATACCCATACAGCTGGATTGCCAATTGGTATTTGTATTCAATGTTGGGCTCATAGACATGCAACAATGAGAATAAATGATAAAAATTAAAATTTTCTTATTTAATTAGATTGCCTCATTTAATTTAAATATTAATCATCTTTTAATTAGTTAAACTTTTAGGTTTTAAATTTAAGAATTTTTCCAAAATTACTGCAGTAAAAATAAGTTAAAAATCATAAAACAATTTTTAGTGTAAATTATTAAATGGAGTTGTACTAATGTCAACATCAAGTAAAAATAGACTTATAATAAAGGGAGCAAGAGAGAATAATCTTCAAAACATAGACTTGAACTTACCAAGGGATAAAATCGTGGTTATAAGTGGTTTGAGTGGTTCTGGGAAATCATCATTAGCATTTGATACAATATATGCTGAAGGTCAGAGAAGGTATGTTGAGTCATTATCAGCTTATGCAAGACAATTTTTAGGACAAATGAAGAAACCAGAAATAGACTACATAGAAGGTTTATCACCAGCTATTTCAATTGATCAGAAAACAACAAGAGATAATCCAAGATCTACTGTCGGTACAGTCACAGAAATATATGACTATTTAAGACTACTCTTTGCAAGAATTGGAGTTGCTCATTGTCCTCAATGTGGAAAGGAGATTAGTCAACAAACAACAGGTCAAATAGCTGAAACTATTATCAAGGAAGGGGAAAATACAAGAATCCAAGTTTTAGCACCAGTAGTAAGAGATAGAAAAGGAGAACATAAGAAAATCTTTGAAGAATTTAGAACAAAAGGTTTCATTCGAATTAGAGTTGATGGTGAAATAACAAATCTTGAAGAAGAATTTAAATTAAATAAAAATACTAAGCATACAATTGATGTTGTAGTCGATCGTCTTGTAATAAGAGAAGATATTGGTTTTCAGAGAAGATTAGCTGATTCTGTTGAGTTAGCCTCAAAACTTGGTGAAGGAATAGTCACCATATTATACAATAAAGATGGAGAAGAGTACGAAAAAATCTATTCTGAACACTTTGCATGTGTAGATTGTGGAATAAACTTTGATGAACTTACTCCAAGAATGTTTTCATTTAACAGCCCTCAAGGAGCTTGTGTTGAGTGTAAAGGTATTGGTTTTAAACTGGAAATGGATCCAAATTTAGTTCAAAATAAAGATCTGAGTTTAAATGAAGGAGCTATTATTCCTTGGAGTAGATCTACAGGAAAATCTAATTATTACACTTCAATGTTAGAAGCAATCAGTAAACACTATAGTTTCAGCATGGACACTCCATTTAATAAGCTTTCTGAAGAAAACCAAAATAAAATACTTTATGGTAGTAATGATAAGATAGAATTTAACTTTAAAAGAAAAAATAGATCATATAGAGTAAATAGAAAATTTGAAGGTGTCATTCCAAGAATGGAAAGACATTATCTTGAAACTAAATCTAACTACTCACGTAGCTATTTAACTAAATTCATGAGTAATCATCCATGTCATATCTGTAAAGGTAGGCGATTAAAACCTGAAATATTAGCTGTGACAATAGATAATAAATCCATTGCTGATGTCGTTGAATTATCAATTAAAGAAGCTCACGACTTTTTTAACAACCTTAAATTAACTGAGAGAGAATTATTTATAGGAAAAGAAGTCCTAAAAGAGATTAAAGGAAGGCTTAAATTTTTAGTTGATGTTGGACTTGACTACATTACAATGGCAAGATCCTCTGGAACATTATCTGGTGGAGAAGCTCAAAGAATTCGATTAGCAACACAAATTGGTTCAGGTTTGGTTGGTGTTTTATATGTTCTTGATGAACCAAGTATTGGTCTTCATCAAAGAGACAACCTAAAACTCATTGGAACCTTAAAACATCTGCGAGATATTGGTAACACATTGATTATCGTTGAACATGATGAAGAAACAATACTATCTGGAGATTATGTTGTAGACATTGGACCGGGAGCAGGCGAGCATGGAGGTAAAGTTATTGCTATTGGAACACCTGCAGAGATAATGGATTCAAAAGAATCACTTACGGGAAACTATCTCTCAAGAAGAAAAACAATACCAATAAAAACCAAAAGAAGAGAGTCAAATGGTAAAATAATAGCTATTAAAGGAGCATCTGCAAACAACCTTAAAGACATAAATGTAAACATCCCACTCGGAGTTTTTACATGTGTAACAGGCGTTTCTGGCTCTGGTAAAAGCAGTTTAATTAATGAAGTTCTATACAAAGGACTCTCTACTATGATTAACAAAAAATCTGCACCTCCAGGAGCATTTAAGAAAATCGAAGGCAGTAAAAATCTAGATAAAATCATTGTAATAGATCAAACAGCTATTGGAAGAACACCACGATCAAATCCAGCAACTTACATTGGATTATTCACCTACATCAGAGAATTATTTGCAGAAACACCAGAAGCTAAAAAAAGAGGTTATAAACCTGGAAGATTTAGTTTCAATGTTAAAGGTGGAAGATGTGAAGCCTGCTTTGGAGACGGGATAATAAAAATTGAAATGCACTTCCTTGCAGATGTCTATGTTCCATGTGAAGTCTGCAAAGGAAAAAGATACAATGATGAAACATTAGATATTAGATATAAAGGCAAAAATATCTATGACATATTAGAAATGACCGTAGAGGAAGCATTAGAATTTTTTGAAAATATTCCAAGAATAAAAAAGAAATTAAAGACATTAAATAATGTTGGACTTGGATACATAAAGTTAGGTCAATCATCCACAACCTTATCTGGTGGAGAAGCACAAAGAATAAAGTTAGCAAAAGAACTTTCAAAGCAAAGTACAGGTAAAACATTGTATATTCTAGATGAACCAACAACAGGACTACATTTTGCAGATATTAAAAGACTTTTAACTGTTATTGAAAGATTAACAGATAGTGGAAATTCAGTTGTTGTAATAGAACATAATTTAGATGTTGTTAAAACTGCAGATTACATTATTGATTTAGGACCAGAAGGTGGTGATGGTGGTGGTAAGGTAGTTGCTAAAGGAAAACCTGAAGAAGTAGCTAAAACAAATACTTATACTGGCAAATTCTTAAAAGAAATCTTATCAGAAAATATAACCTCAGTAAGTAAACAGTTAGTCAAAGACTCAGTAAATGTTTAATTTCAGCTGTTCAGCTACTTTAGTGGTTTTTAAAGCATCCATTATATGTTCATTTAAATTTTTAACGATTAATTTTCCTTGTTCCTGACTTTTAAGAACTATCCTAATCCCTGCACTAGAGATATAATTTAAATCTCTGAAGTTAAGAACTAATTCATTTGTCTCAGAGACATTTTTAATTAACTCTTCTTCTAACTCATGAGCGGTCTCTATATCTAATTTCCCAGAAACATCAAAAGTTATTTTATTATTATATTGTTTTTTGTTGATATTTATAATCATTATCACCACTATTCTATTTTTAAGCTCTGAATTTAGGTTGGATTCCAAAAAATTAATCAACTGATTATAAATTTATCTTTCTAAATTCAATGATACCTAAAATTAAATCTATTAAAGAAATTAAAGTTGCTGAGATTAGGATATATGAAATTACAGATATGATAGGAAATTTTAAT
>JAISZW010000176.1 GCA_031284445.1 Candidatus Methanovirga basalitermitum
TAATAAGCATGGATAATGCTTGGAAATTCACTTGATCTCTAACACCCTATATATATATATAATAATGGTGAAATGTATGGTATAATAGTTACAAATGTTTTGGTAGCAAATCGTGAGAATTTTTATAGGTTAATAGAAATTCTCTATAATAAAATAAGTGAGGTATAATAGATGAATAGTCAATTAACATTTGAATTAATGTTGTTTAAAGAACAATTGGAAGATATTAATGGTAAGGATCAAATATTGATTTTATCTGAGAGTAAAAAGAAAAATAATTGGTGGATGAGCATTATTCCTGTTCCTGGTTTATGGCAAATGTGCAATGGTTCTGTTGCTTTTGGTATATGTTTATTTTTATTCGGTTGGTTATTATTTATAATAGGTGGTTATATTTGGGGCATTGCTAATGCTTATAATACTGAAAATGAATTTAATAGTACAATTGATTTATATGTGCTTGAAAGATTGAGAGAAATAGGTGATTAATATGAAAAAGAATATATAATGGCAATAGTTATTGCTTTAATATTTATAGGAGCAGTTGGCAGTATAATATATTATACTTTATTACATCATGAAATTAAAACTTCAACAGGTTCTATAAGTGCTGATACAAGTTTAGATGGTAAAACAGCTACAATCACTACTAATACAAATAATTCAAAAAGTAACCTAAAAACTACTGTAAATTCTGATGGAAGTATAACTTATAATGGTCAAACAAGTAATAGTGCGGGTACAATTACTTATGATAATTATAAAATGAATAAAGATGGTTCAATTTCAGGTTCAGCAACTATTACTGATGCTGATGGTAATACACTTGAGTATAATGGAGCACCACAATAATTAGTATTAATTGTTGGTCTATGATAGGTATTGCAAGAAATATTCTACTGAAATAAGGATCTCGACAATATTCTTATTTCTTTCTAATGTATCATTAGAGATTAAGAGTAGTTATATTTAATTTTTAATAAAAATGAGTGTAATATTATTTTAAATAAATAATAGCTATTAAATAAAAATATTTTGTCATATTTAAAGTATTTGAATTAATAATATGGAAAAACCATTTGCAGAGGGTAAAAATCATTTTAATCAATGTTTTCTAATTTATGAATTGCTGGAGCTCTGATAACATTTCCTTTGTAATCAAAAATAGATCCATGACATGGACATTCCCATATTTTCTCTACATTATCCCAATGAAGAATACAACCTTTATGTGAGCATTTTCCATTTAGGACATAGGTATTTGAATCATTATCTTTATAAATAGCTAATATGCCAAGTTCACAGTTTATAATCCTACTTTCATCGTTGTTCATCTCAAGTATGGTTTTAGTTATAGAATCTGTATATTCAATATTCATGTTTTTGAATTTTTCAATTCTCTCATTTTCTATTTTATATTTCTTGTTTTTGAATCTTAGGGGAGAGAAAATATCTAAATAGTTACTACTTTTTCCTAAAATCAAATCTTTTATTATAATTCCTGATACCATCCCTGTGTTCATTCCCCAGCTATTAAAACCTGTTGTGAGGTATGTTCCTTTCTCTGATGTTTCACCAATTATTGATAGTCTGTCTTCGGTTAGGTTATCTCCACCAGAATAAAAGTATTCAAATGACTCTACATCCAATAAATCATCACTAAACCTTCTTAAGTTCTTATAAAATTCAAATCTATTAGTTGGATCTTCAATTGAGTGATGTTCACCCAAGATTATTGACATTTCTCCTTTTCTTGTAGGTGTTGATCTTAAGGTGTGAAATGGATTGAAAACAACGAACATATCTTTAATATTTTTTTTAAGTAATAGACCAAGGCTATGGGATTTATTTTGATTTAGGTGTTTATAAACAGAATCAGGATCATAAATAGGAGTGTTTGTTGCAATAACAATATTCTTTCCCTTGATGATCCCATTTTTGGTTTTAGCTATTTTAAATTCTTCAAGATTTTCAACATTTAACACTCTACTATTTTCAAAAATAAAGGATCCATCACCATCAACATACCTACTAAGACCATGTAAATATTTTATAGGATTGAGTTCTAATTGATTTTCATGAACTAAAGCCCTACCTACATTTTCAAATGGATAAGGAACATTGTTAACTATTTTTCCTGGAATATCTAATTCATTTAAGGCATCTAATTCGTTATCAAGAATACCATTTTTCGTTTCATCTTCTGATAGTATGTAGAATGAAACTTCTCTAAGATCACAATCAATATTTAAATCATCTATAATATCTTTAATTTTATTAAAACCATTAAAATAAGCTTCTTTAAATTTTAATCCAAATTCTTTACCAAAAGTTGAAATAATGTGGCTGTAAATTAAAGTTGAAGTATAACTAAGTTTGGCTGTTGATGAAGATGTAATGTAGTGACCAATCCTTCGTGCTTCTAAAACACAAACATTCAATCCTTCTTTTTTAAGTAATGTGGCTATTGAAAGTCCAGCAATACCACCACCTACAACGATAACATCAACTTCAATGTCTCTATTAAGAGAATCAAAACTCAGTTCATCACTATTATCTAACCATAAAGATACATGTTTTCCTATAGTCATAACAAAAAATCACCTGAAAAAATTTATTTAAAAACTTCTTTTAAAGTATCATGGATAATATTAGATGTTTTTTCTAAATCTTCATTATTATGAGCATTAGAGATGAAACAGCATTCAAATTGACTTGGAGGAATGAAAACACCATTTTTCAGTAGGATTTTAAAGTATAGATTAAATTTATCAAGGTCTGACTTTTTAACATCCTCATAATTTAGTATGTCCCCATCTCTAAAATATATTTGAAACATGGATGCAAGACCAACAGGGGTTAGATTTAGGGATAAATTTTCAATGGAATCAACTATACTTCCTCTTAAAAAATCTCCTTTTTTATTCAATGATTCATAAATTGAGTGATTTAAGGCGTTTAGTGTAGTAATTCCTCCACTAATAGAAATTGGATTACCGTTAAACGTTCCTGCCTGATAGACATCACCTGATGGAGTAATCATTTCCATGATTTCTTTACCGCCTGCAAAAGCCCCAATAGAAAATCCACCGCCAAGAATCTTACCAAAAGTCACTAAATCAGGAACCACATTAAAATATTCTTGAGCAGAACCATAAGCCAACCTAAAACCAGTTATAACCTCATCGAAAATCAATAAAATATCATTCTCTTCAGTAATATCTCTTAAAAACTTTAAAAATCCAGGTTTGCCTTGAAGACAACCAATATTACCCATAACAGGCTCAACGATAATGGTAGCTATTTCATCTTTATGCTTATCAACAAGACAATTAACAGCTTCTTCATCATTAAATGGAATGGAAAAAGTATTTTTAGCTGTATCATCAGGAATACCTAAAGAATCAGGTTTACCAACACCATCAGAACCAGATTTTACAAGAACACTATCATGACAGCCATGATAAGCACCATCAAACTTAACAACTTTATTTCTCTCAGTAAAACCTCTAGCCAATCTAATAGCACTCATAGTAGCCTCACAACCAGAGTTAACAAATCTCACCATCTCAGCACAGCGGGTTCTATCCACAACCATCTTAGCTAATTCAACCTCATTCTCAGTAGGAGTTCCGTAAATAGTCCCAATAGCTAATTGCCTACTAACAACCTTAACAATATCCTTATAACCATGACCTAATATTCCAGGCCCATAACCAAGACAATAATCAATATAACTGTTACCATCCACATCCAATATCTTTGATCCATGAGCTTCCTTTGCAAAAAAAGGATAAGGATTAAAGGATCTAATTGGAGAATCAACCCCACCAGGCAAATATTTTTTAGCCTCAATAAATAATTCTCTTGAATTCAAAAAAAACACCTATATAAATACTATTAATATTTAACATTGAAAGTTTTATTTAATACCTTAAGTTAGTAGCATTTTAATTTTAATCAATTTTTTTTAAAAATATTAAAATTTAATCCATTCTTATTTCATTGAATTCTTTTTTTAAAATATCCATGTACACTTCATCATGAACTTTATTATTTATAGGATAAGCTTCCCTTCGACGACCTATTATCTTAAATCCTAAATTTTCATACATGATTATTGCATTTTTATTGAAATCAATGACATACAACATTACATTGTTTAAATTTAAAACATTGAAAGCAAATTCAAGAAGTAAATCTGTGGATTCTTTACCATAACCTTTTGATTGGTAAGATTTATCTAATAAAAGACCTAAAGTAGCTTTTTTATGAATAAAATCCACATCATATAATAATCCAAGTCCAATAGCTTCATCATTTTCAGAGATGTTTCCTTTTTTTACTATTACAAAGAAAAATTTATCGTTACTGTTATTGTAATCTTCAATATATTTAGCTTGACTTTCCTCATTAAAGACAATATGACTTCTACCAAATGTTAAATTAATTTTAAAATCATTTAACCAGTTATTATACAAATATAAATCTTCTTTTCGACTTAAACTTAAAAATATTCTATTTCCATCTAATTTATTAACATAAGTCATGTGAAACCTCTATACAATAAACATTATAAAATATAAACAATTTATAAAATTAAAATTCCATATTAGTAAAGATTTATCTTTGCAATATATTTAGATAAAAGTAAATTAGGACGGTAGGTTAGTTTTGCTTGTCTTAATCCTTCAATTCCAAGATCTTCTTCACGGTTGATAAATTTATACTCTGACCATTGTTTTTCGCAGAATTCTTGATTGATACAATTATAAATTCCTTCGAAGTCTGTGTTAGTTCTTTCACAATGAATAACAACAGTATTTTTAGTTAATTCTTCTCCAGTAGAAACACCAACAATTTCTCCATCTATTCTGATTATACATCCTTTAATTCCTAATTCAAATAGATTATCAAACATTTCTTCCATAGCTATAATCTCATCTAAGTCATTATTAGAATTTTTAATAATATTGATAGTAAATTCTTTTGCTTCAATTAAATTATTTGAATCAATTTCTTCATAAGAATAATCATATTTTTCTCTAAATCTTTTAAGCCATCTGCGTTTAGTATGTAGTTTAGAACCTGATAAGCTAATTAATTTTTCAGATGTGTAGATATAATCAAATGAATCTCTATCTTCTATTAATGTGAAACTTTCTAAGGATTTTTCTAAACATTTTCGCATTTCAGGGAGTACTGGTTTAATGATTAATGTGTTACTTTCTTTTTTAAAAATTTCCTTTATTAAAGTTAAAGAATCTTTGACATCACACTTACCATATGGGAAATGACAAAATGATTTTTTACTACCTCTTAATTTACCTTTTATACATAAACAATCGTTAATTATTGCATATTCATATTCATAAGTCATTCTCCACATGAAAAGATTAGAAAAATTCTTTTCAGCATTATTAAAATCAGTTTTATTAAAGTAACCATCAAATATAGGTTTATCTGATAAAGTTATTGGTTTAAAATATATTTCTTTCATTTTATCAAACAGTATCAATGCTGTCAGCTTAAGATTTTTTTATTGTATAGAATATAATCCTTTTTAAATATATATCTATGTTTAGAAATAAATATTTCATGTTTAGAAATAATTGAAAAAAAATAGATATAATATTAAATTTCTTCCAAATGTTCTGTAGATTATACCCAATCAAATTTTTGACTGGAATCTCAAATTAATGGCATTTGTTTAGTATTTTTGAGTTTTGAGGTTGGAAGATTCGTGACTTCACTAACCAAATTTAAATCAAATCCTTTCCTTAACAAACTAATAGCTGTTTCTATATTCTTCTTTTATTCCTTCTTTTTTGCTATGTGACAGTTCGCTTTCGAGTTCCATTTTTGCTATTTGTCTCATTTGATAGTCGTGGAATGATTCATCGTATGATAGTACTTCGTTAAATTTTTTATCTGCTAATTTTATATCTTCATCCATTTCAATCACCTTATTTATAACTTCATCAAAATATCATCCATATGTGTAATGGATTGTTTAAATCCTTTTCATCTTTTTAAAAATGTTGAATATTTAAGTTGTATTATTGTTAGATATTCTGAATAATAGATAATTTTTTATATCTTCTAACATATTAAATTTTTGGTTGGTAATATCATTTTCACAAAACCAAAATTGAGTATATTTATTAAAATATTTATTAAAATATGAGATTTTAAATCTTTTAATCTGCCTTTTTTCGCCGAATTCAAATATTCCCTCAAACTTTTAGAAACGAGGGACAAATTTCTCTGAATTTCTTTCAGAAATAAACGGAAGCTTCGCTTCCTAACTCTCTCATTTCATTCGAGAGAAAAGTTTGATCAAAATGTTTGTATAGTGTATTGTAAAATTAAATTTGTTATGATTAAATACAGTTTAGAATTTTATAAATTTTTTAATTCGTTTTAAAATACTTAATTATTTAATTATAAAATCTATATAACTTATTTCTCTAAATAAACAAATAATATCAATTAATATTAAAAAAAATAATATAAACATATTATTTAACATATATTTAAAGAATTTTGTATATATATGATTTTATACCCTTCTTTTTCGATGGCTTCAATGAATCTGTTAAATATCTACTCTAAATATATTTTGTCTTTTTTAAGATATGGTGTTAGAAATTAAGTGAATTTTCAAACATTCTCCATACTTATTTCATACCATAACATATTTTAAATATCTTTTTTAAATATCTTGAAATCTAAAAGTACAAAATTTTAACAATATTTATAGAATAAAAAGGTATTTTAAACTGGAGGACTTAAATACTAACATTTTCATATAGTATATTTGTGATAACATGAAAATGCCGCCCTTCACGACAAAAAAAACCCTAAATGTAGTTTGCTGAACTTAGTATTTAAAGATATTGATTCTATAAAAACAAGACAAAAATTAGATTTAAATAGTATTAAAGAATTGTTAAAGCTTTAAATTAAGAAAATCAAAAATTTTCTAACATAAAAACGCCACGATTTAACTGGAAATTTTTTTATTGAGGTTTTTATCATATTATCAACAAAAAATATTTAAGTATAATTAACAAAAATAATATCATACTATTTTGTCAACATATTCACTTATAAAAAAAAACTCTTAAACAATCTTACTGATTAGACCATTTATTATTATAAGTTTTTTTTGATTTTGGAGGTTGTCCAACAATTCCAATTTTTAATTTTTCATGGAAAACCAACTTGTTTAACTATTGTTTAAATTTCATATTAAATTGTAATTTAGCTTTAATTTTAATATAAATTTATTTTATAATTTTAATTCATATTTAAGGTTTATTTCACTCTTTATTTATAAAATAAAAAATTTGAAAATTTTGACAAAAATAATTGTTGGACAGCCTCTTTGGTTAATATAATTTTAGAGGGATCCTTAATTTTTTCCCCAATGTTTCGGATGAAAACTCACTCTTCAAACCTTTAATATTACTTTTAAGTTCATAAATTTCTTGGATATGTTGAACTTATCCCATATTTTCATTTTTCCATTAAATCCTAAACAAATTGTAACTTCATTGGTATTTACGGATAATAGATGATTCTAAAGAAGATTATTTAAGGAAAATATCTAATGGGACAATAGAATTAAATTTTTAGGATTGTTAAAAACGACAATTATAAGAAATATAGAGATAAGTTGTATTTTTTGTCAAGACCTCGATGTTTTGGTAAGTCTCTTCTGGTTTCCACTTTAAGGGGTTGTTTATAGGGAATAAAAAACTTTTAATGGTCTTTAATATATGATAAATTGGATTTGGATAATAGTTATCCTATGATTTTAAATTCCATTGCATATAATGGGTTTAAAATGAATATGTTACAGATATTTTTGCCTATATTTCAATTTTATTTTTAATTTATCTGATTTATAACGAATAAGTGAAGAAGGAAATTAAGATGAATATTAAAAATGGATTAAAATTAATTAAAATAAATATTAAAGAAAGTTTTATAGAAAATAAACAAATTATACTCTTATCAAGCCTACTGTTTATAGTACCATTATTTTTAGGATTTTTATTCCCATCTAATTTAGGAAAATTTTTGGATCCTATTCTTGATGCCTTTAAACAAAAAATTATCAATGGAGATGTAAAATTAACTTTCGATTCAATATTTATTAATAATTTTAAAGCTATTTTAATTGAATATATTGGAGCAATATTTTTTGGATTAATTACAATGGCTAATTTAGTATTTAATGGATTATTAATTGGATATTTTGGTTCGCAAATAGAGTTAAAAACGTTTCTATTGGGTATTATTCCACATGGAATATTTGAAATTCCAGGTATAATCATTGGAGCAGCAGCTGGATTTATTTTATTATTATTCATGTTTAAATTTATAAAGGATTTTGTGTTGTATAATTCTGATTTAAACTCAATAAAATATAGTTGTAAAGGTGATACTAATGGAAATTATTATGATGATGAGTACTTTAAGAGATATGATGGGTATCTTAGTACAACAAATACATCTAAAAGATTTAGTTATGGTATGGATAATAACTATAAAAAATTGAAACAATCAATTACTTTATTTTTAATAGCCTCTATTTTAATTGCTATAGCTGCAATCATTGAAACACGAGTCACACTAGAGATAGTTCATTTTTTTAGTTGATACATTATTTATTGAAGAAATTATAAGGTCAAGTTAGTGAAGTATATGATTTTAATTACTGGGGCAGGAGGATATATTGGCTCTCATGTTAATAAATTGATGTTTGAGGAAGGTTATCAGACAATAGCTTTGGATAATCTTCTTAATGGCCATGAAGATTTGATTAAATGGGGAAAGTTTGTACTTGGAGATTTAAAAGATATTAAATTGTTAAATTTTGTATTTAAGAAATATGATATAGACACAGTAGTACATTTAGCCGCTTTAACATCTGTTAATGAATCTGTTCAATTTCCAGCAAAATATTATAAAAATAACTTTCAATACACCCTTAATCTTTTAAATATCATGGAAAAATTTAATGTGGGTAAATTCATCTTTTCTTCAACGGCTTCTGTTTATGGGGAACCTGATTCTATCCCTATATCTGAAAAACATCCTCTTAAACCAGTTAATCCTTATGGAAAATCGAAGTTAATGGTTGAAAATCTTTTATCTGAAAGGTCTAAAAATTCTGATTTTAATTATGTTTGTTTAAGATATTTTAATGCTTGTGGTGCAGATTTGAGTGCTGAAATTGGGGAAAATCATGACCCTGAGACCCATCTAATCCCTATTGCCTTAAACGTTGCATTAAATAAATTAGAGAAGATAACCATTTATGGTGGGGATTATCCAACTCCAGATGGAACCTGTATTCGAGATTACATTCATGTTCATGATATAGCAACAGCTCACCTTAAAGGGCTTGAGTTCTTGGATGAAAATAAAAGTGATGTTTTTAATTTAGGTATTGGTAGGGGATTCTCTGTAAAAGAAATTATAAAAAGTTGTAGAGAAGTTACAGGTTATGAAATACCAACTGTTGTTGAAAATAGACGAGAAGGAGATCCAGCTATTTTAATAGCTGATAATAAAAAGGCAAAAAAAAATTTAAAATGGAAAGCAGAAATTAATGATATTAATAGCATGATCAAGACCGCTTACAATTATCAAAAAAAGCTTTAATTAAATGTTGAAAAAGGTGATTTTATGACGAGTACAGAAAAAATGATCTGTTTAGTGGATGGAGAACATTATCTTCCTGTAACTAAAGCAGCAATTAATGTTTTTGAGAACATGAACCATGTTGAAGTGGTAGCTATTGTATTTATTGGAGGAACCGAAAAATTGATAACCAATGATCCAGATAGCTATAGTGAAATGATGGGTATGCCTGTTTATTTTGGTGAAAATAAAAATGAGATACCATACAATTTAATTTTGGATATGATTGAGAGATATGATGCTGATGTTGTCATGGATTTAAGTGATGAACCAGTTTTAGACTATACTAAAAGATTTAAAATAGCTTCAAAAGTTATATCTCTTGGAATACCATATAAAGGACCTGATTTTAACTTCCAACCATTAACACAATATGATGTGGTTGAAAAACCATCGATTAAAATATTAGGAACAGGTAAAAGAATAGGTAAAACAGCGGTTTCAGCATTTGCTGCAAGAGAAATCCATAAAAACAATTACAATCCATGTGTAATAGCTATGGGTAGAGGAGGACCCGAAACTCCTGAAATAGTCCATGGGGACAAAATGAAAATAACTCCAGAATTTTTAATTGAACAATCAAATAAAGGAATTCATGCTGCATCAGACCATTGGGAAGATGCTTTAATGAGTAGAGTACTGACTATTGGCTGTAGGAGATGTGGTGGAGGAATGTCTGGAGATGTTTTCTTGACAAATATGGAAGAAGGAGCTAAAATAGCTAATAGACAAGATTCAGAATTTCTTATTTTTGAGGGAAGTGGTGCAGCTATTCCACCAATAAAAACTAATAGAAACATAGTCTTAATTGGAGCAAATCAACCTTTAATTAACATTGAAAATTTTTTTGGACCATTTAGAATTGCTTTAGGTGATTTAATTGTTTTAACAATGTGTGAAGAACCAATGGCATCAAAAGAAAAAGTTGAGAAAATTGAAGAGATTATAAAAGAAATTAAACCAGAGGCAAAAATAATTTCAACTGTCTTTAGACCTAAACCATTAGGAGATATAAAAGATAAAAATGTTTTATTTGCAACAACAGCACCAGATGCAATAAAAAATGTTTTAGTGGAACATCTTGAGAAAGAATATGGGTGTAAAGTTGTTGGAACAACCCCTCATCTTTCTAATAGACCTTTGCTTAAAGAAGACATTAATAAATATATTGATAAAGCAGAGCTTATGTTAACAGAACTTAAAGCAGCAGCAGTCGATGTTGCAACAAAAGATTCTCTTGAAGCAGGTTTAGAAGTTACCTATTGTGATAATATACCAATAGCTGTTAATAAAACATATCCTGATCTATCGAAGTCTATAATTGATTTGGTTGATTTAGCTATTGATGATTTTAATAAAGAAAATTAATATAGAAACTGGACAACATATTTTTTAGTCCAAAATATTAAAATATGTTTAAAAGTTATTTTTATTATTTTAAAAGAGGTGTTTTAGATTAAAGTTTGTTTAATTTCTAATGTTTTTTCATCACAAAGGACTGGAGTTGGTGTTTATAGTAGAAATCTTTATAATGGACTTGAAAATGATAAGTCGTTGAATGTTTTAAGAGTTGAATTAGGTAATCAAAATCTCTTGAAATATTTGTTTAATTCAAGGATTAAATTACATTTTAAGATCCCAGATTCAGATATCTATCATGGATTGGGCGTTCCTTTTACCCACACATTCCACAAAGACAAAACAGTTGTCACGGTTCATGATATTTTAGAATTGGATTTTTCGTCTTTATCTCCCTTTTTAAAAAATGAGAGACAAAGAGTTATTGAAAAATTAAATAGGTTTGATAATAAAAGAGCAACATTAAAGTGTAGGCATATTATAACTTCATCAAATGAAACTAAGGATAAACTTAATTCTCTTTATGGTGTTGATTTGGATAGGATTTCTGTTGTTAGGTTTGGTTTTATTGATGAAAATTTATTCTCTAAAAACAAAGAGACTGAAACCTACAATATAGGAACAT
>JAISZW010000182.1 GCA_031284445.1 Candidatus Methanovirga basalitermitum
AAATTATGATTATGTGTAAACTATTTTGATATTTGAATAAAAATTTTATTGGTTAATACTAAAATTAATGCCATACAACAAAATAAAAAAAATCGAAAACCTTAAGTTGACAGCATTGATAACAATAATATTAATAATATGAAACCATTGCTGTCAACTTAAGAAAATTATTTTTTTAAACTTTGATTGAAATTAAAAATAGAGTCTGAACAAGTAAGATTAAGAATAGAAATTTTAATCAAAAATCCTTAAGTTGACAGCATTGAATATGAAACAAATATAATATAATTATTGATATATTAATAGTAGATGTTATTAAGTCATTTATAAACAATTAATCTTTATTATTTTTGAAAGAATATAAAGAAACAATAAATAATAACAAGAATAACAAGTGATGGAAAAGAGTAAAAGAGGAATATAAAATGTCTTTTACAGAATATAACTATGAAGAAGCCATAATAGAAATATTTAAAAATTTAGGATATGAACATTGGCATGGGCCTGAAATTGAAAGAGATTATCATGTTTCTTTTTATGAAGAAGATTTAAGAAGTAGTTTGTGTTATTTAAATAGTGATTTGCCTCTAATAGCTATTACTGAAGCTATTAATAAACTTAAAGATATTGATACTGGTAGTTTAGTTGATAGAAATAATAAATTTACTTATTTTCTTCAAAATGGTATTACAGTAACTTATCTTGAACAAGATGAAGAAGTACCTGTTATTGTAAAGCTCATTGACTTTGAAAATATTGATAATAATTTTTTTAAAGTAATTAATCAATGGAAGGTTCAAGATAAGGAAACTAAAATACCTGATGTTGTAATTTTTGTTAATAGCTTGCCTTTAGTTGTTATTGAATTAAAATCTCCTTCAAGAGAAGAAACTAATGCATCTGAGGCTTACACTCAACTAAAAAATTATATGGATAAAATACCTTCATTATTTGTTTTCAATGCTTTTTGTGTTATGAGTGATTTAACTAAATCGAAGGCAGGAACGATTACTGCAAATGAAGATCGTTTCATGGAGTGGAAAACTGTTGATGATAGTCGTGAATCCACTCAGTTTGCTGATTTTGATACTCTTTTTAATGGAATGTTTGAAAAAGAAAGACTTATTGATATTTTACAAAATTTTATTTTATTTTCTAAAGACGAAAAGGATTCAATAAAAATTTTATCAGCTTATCATCAATATTTTGCAGTTAATAAGGCAATTCAACGAACAATTGAAGCTATTGAACGAAAAGATGGAAAAGGGGGAGTATTTTGGCATACTCAGGGAAGTGGTAAGTCTTTATCTATGGTTTTTTATACAAAAAAACTTCAAAAAGTCCTTAATTCACCTACTTTTATTATTATCACAGATCGTAATGATTTAGATGAACAACTTTTTAGTCAATTTACTAAATGTAGCGATTTTTTAAGACAAATTTCTAAAAAAGCTGAAAGTAGGGTAGATTTAATAAACAAATTAAAGAATATACAGGCAAATGGAATATTTTTTACTACAATGCAGAAGTTTGAAGAATCAGATGAGCCATTAAGTGAGAGAAATAATATAATTGTAATTTCTGATGAGGCACATAGAAGTCAATATGGTTTAGGAGAAAAAGTTGACCCTGAAACAGGTAAAATTTCTATTGGGACTGCAAGAAAGGTTAGAGATAACTTTCCAAATGCAACATTTATTGGGTTTACTGGAACTCCAATTTCACAGAAAGACAAAAGTACAAGAGAAGTATTTGGTGACTACATTGATGTTTATGACATGACACAATCTGTAGAAGATGGTGCTACAAGACCAATTTACTATGAATCTCGTGCAATTAAACTTCAACTTGATGAAAGTGTATTAAGTCGAATAGATAAAGAATATGACAAATTATCAGAGGAAGCAGAACCATATGCCATTGAAAAAAGTAAACATGAACTTAGTAAAATGGAAGAGTTATTGGCTGCACCAGAAACCATTGACTCTTTGTGTAATGATATTGTAAATCACTATGAAAATGATAGGCAATATTTAATCACAGGAAAAGCGATGGTTGTTGCCTATTCAAGAAAAATTGCCATTAAGATTTATGAAAAAATTCTACAGCTACGACCACAATGGAAAGATAAAATTAATATTGTTGCAAGTTCAAGTAATAAAGATCCTGAAGAATGGCATGAATTAATTGGAACTAAAAAACATAAAAAGGAACTTGCAAGAAGATTTAAGGATAATGAAGACCCATTTAAAATAGCTATTATTGTAGATATGTGGCTTACAGGTTTTGATATTCCATCATTAACCACAATGTATATTTTCAAACCAATGAAAGGTCATACCTTAATGCAAGCTATTGCAAGAGTTAATAGAGTTTATGAGGACAAAGAAGGAGGTTTAATTGTTGATTATATTGGTATTTCTGGAGCACTTAGAAAAGCAATGAGTGAATACACAGAAAATGACCAAAATAACTATGGTGATATGGATATAGTAAATACAGCTTATCCAATGTTTAAAGAAAAGTTAGAAATTTGTCAAAATTTGATACATGGATTTGATTACAGTAATTTCTTCTTAAATAGTGATTTAAAAAGAGCAAAAGTGATCACTGGTGGAATAAATTTCTTTTTAAGTAAAAAGAATGAGAAAAATAAAGAAGAATTTGTTAAAGAAGCTTTAGCTTTAAAACAATCTTTATCATTATGTAGAAGTATTGCAGAAGAAAATGAAAGATTAGAAGCAGCTTATTTTGAAGCTGTAAGAACTTCTTTAACTAGAATAACTAAACCTGGAAAAATTTCACTTAAAAGTATAAATGAAAGTATTAATAATCTTCTTAAAGAAAGTATCAAAAGTGAAGGAGTTATAAACATAATTTCTACTAATGATGAAGAGATTAATCTCTTTGATGAAGACTTTTTATATAAAATATCTCAAATTCCTGAGCAAAATTTAGCTGTTGAGCTTTTAAAGAAATTGCTTAATGACCAAATTAAAACTTACACTCGTACCAATTTAGTAAAGTCAGAACAATTTTCAGAAATGCTTAAAATCACTATGAACCAATATATTAATAGTCAAATTCAAACAGCTGAAGTTATTGAGGAGCTTATTAATATTGCAAATGAAATTAGGAAAGCTGAAAAAGAAGGAAATGATTTAGGTTTAACAGATGAAGAATTAGCTTTTTATGATGCTTTAACTAAACCTCAAATAGTAAAAGATAAATATGAAAATGAAACATTAATTCAAATGACTCAAGAGTTGACAGAGGAGTTAAATAGAAATAGAACAATTGATTGGCAGAAAAAAGAAGGTGCAAGAGCTAAAATGAGAAGTATTGTTAAAAGATTGCTTAACAAATATAAATATCCTCCAGAAGAGTGTAAAGAAGCTATACAAATTGTTATTAAACAATGTGAACAATGGGCAGATTTAGAATATGAAGTTTAACTAGTTTTAAATTCAGATAACACATTAAATATTAAAAATAATGAATTTGAGAACAAATGATTTTAATTAATATGTTAATTTAAATTTCACTTAAATAAATATGATAATTGATAGAGAAATGAATACTAAAAATGGCTGAAAGATAGATATAACTTCTTTGAAAGATTTATTTGAGTATGATGGTTCTTATTATTTGGAATTTTGTCTTATTTATAAAAATAAAAAATTTTTATAAGTCAGAAAATCTTTGATTTTTATTACTTGAAAATATTAATTAAAAATAGATAATATTGAAAGGGTTAATCAAAATACTTTAAAAAACCATTTGTTTCTATGATTGATTTATTCTAATTTTTTCATATTTAATATTTAAATAGTTAATTTTATTAGCAAGGTGTCTGATCATCATGAGAAATCGATGCCTTATTTGAGGGTATTTCTCTATAAAAAAGGATCAATCATGATACTCAAGTAAAAATACAAATTAAATAATGATATTTAGTAATTTAGGGTCTTTAAAATCGAAAGATTTAAATACTATTGGGATTATATATTTAATTG
>JAISZW010000247.1 GCA_031284445.1 Candidatus Methanovirga basalitermitum
AAAGTTTGTCATTTTTATAAAATATTAATATCTAATATAATTTATTTAAATTTGATTTAAAGAATTTTATAATTATAATTAAGATTAATAATTGATAAACCTTACCATTATCACTATAACATACTTATGAAAATTCATGAAAAATTTTAATTTACAGGAAATCATAACTTTATCGATAAAGTGAATTTAAGAAAATCTCTGATTTTTCATCTCTAATTGAGTAATTTAAATAATAAAAATTATTAACTATCAAATTATAATGATAATATGAATAATTTCTCTAAATAAATATACTACAACAGTTAATATTAAAAAACAAGATAGAAATGGAAATTAATTTATATTTAAACAAATATACTATCTATAAAGAATCTTAAAAATATTTATTTAACAGCTGAGCATGAATAAACCTATAAAAAATTATACAATTCATCAAAAACAGCACAAATACAATATAAAAAATATAGTATACCATTTATAAAGTAAATATAAACATTTTATTAAAAGAAAACATCCCATGAACTCTGTTTAAACTTATCACTTTAAAATTAATCCCCATATTTCAAGTTTTTGAGCTAACCCAGCTAAAATCTTGAACAAAATCTAGGTAAATTTTCAAAGGCTTCATCCCAAATAACAACAACTAAAAATCATTTAGCCCCCCATATTTTTTCAGGGAAAAAATTAGAGACCTATCAACATACTTATTTATTTAAACAAACTAAACCATATAACTCATTTTAAATCTAGAAAAAATCTGAACATAATTTTTAATAATGTTTATTCTTAATAAAACAACAGACTATAACATTTTATAATATCAAGGAATACAATCAAATAAAGCTTAAAATGTAAATATAATCCTTATTAAACATTTTAGATTTTATTTATAAACCATTTTTTTTTACTGCAAATTATTTGTATGATCATCAATAGATTAATAATTCACTATTTAGATGCATTAAAACTTAAAATCAATTATTTTAATTTAAATCCTAGTATAAAAATGCATTTTTATGATGGGAGAATGAACAACAGTTATAATAAATAAAAATAAGGTGTTTAAGGTCTTTGATTTTGTTCAAAAAATAGAACCCTAAAAACTTAAGTAATATAAAAGTACAATACCCACTCTATTTATTCAGCAACGAATCAATGTAAGAGAAAATTCCACAAAAGTTTACACCCTCAAAAAAACTCCACACTTTTTTACACCCTCGTTTGAATTAAAAGAATATTCATCAATCGTATTATTGTACTTCAGCACATATATATAGTTTTCCATCAATTTTCAATGCTGTCAACTTAAGAAATTTTTCCTTTAATTATTCTTTACCTTAAAAATAATTAAATAAAAACAAATGAAAATAAAATAAAAATAAAATGAAAATAAAATGAAAAAATCCTTAAGTTGACAGAGCTGATAGTAACGATGGTGTAAACTTTTATGGAGTAAGTGTTGCACAATTATTTTTCGTATTTTCCTAAAAATGGTTAGTTTTATATATAAAGAAAGATAACATTATAATATAGAAAAATGAAAATAATTTTGTTGGTGGAATATGACTATTAAATCATACAATAAAGATATGGAATTTTTACTTCCAAAAAAATTAAGAGACTATGTCAATCCAGATGATAATTGTTTATTAGTGGAAAAAGTCATTGAATACTTGAAAACAAGACACAAGTATAAAGAAGAATGCAAGAAATATAAATGTGCAACACCCTCATGGAGTTTTTCTAAAATTTTCATAATTTATTTTATTATAAATATAATAATAGACAGAATCTTTATGTGCAGCACCAAATTTTTAGCATTAAAACTATCAGATCATATTAATATATTATTACTACAAAACTAACAATGAAATAATATTAAATTAATTTTATCAGCAACTTTTAAAAAAATTCTATAAGTCTTCTAATGAACTTTAAAGTATTTTAAAAGATTTATTAAATTTATTGTTAATATTATTTTATTAATTTTAACAAAATGTTAAAAATATTTTATTTAATTTGCAATTTTAAATACCATAAAATGTTAATAAAATTTACTTGATATAAACTTACTCGATTAAAATATAATTCTTAGTGAACAACATGATACCTCGTGAAATTTTAGAAGTTATTTTAATATTCTCAATGTCAGTAACATTCATTATGTTAGCAATGCTTTTTTATCCTTATGTTAAAAAATGGATTTATCCACATATTAATAAAAATAAAGATAAAAATATAAGTATTAAACCTAAAACATATCCTATTAAGAACAAATCAGATGTTAAAGATAAAATAATTACTAAAGATAAATCTAAAAATTTAAACATTTCCAATTTAGACTTGATCAATAGAACTCAAAAAGTTCCTAATCGTCAAAATATTGATAAAAATTCAAATAAATATTCATTCAAGGGTGAATATAATAAAGATTCAGATGATAAAGGAAAAAATCTGGATGTAAACAAATGGATAAATAAAGATAAGGGTTTAAAATGGAATGCTAAAAATGAAAATTATGACTTCGTTGCAAAATCATGGAATGAACCTATGTTAGAAAATCAAAAAGAAACTGTAAATCACTTTAAAAATACTGCTGAAGATCTAAATGAATTTAAACACGAAAAACTATCATCCGATAAATCAAAACAAAAAATTTCTTTTTTAGCTGACGATGAATCTATAAATAATGAACACATAAACAATAGATCATCAAATAATGAAAATAATAACCTAAAAAACGATGATTTGAATAATAAAGACTTAAAGACAGCTAAAACTAAACCAATCCATGATGAACAAGTAAAACCTTCTGATATTTTATCAACTTTCTATGATAGTAGTTTAGAGAAAATATCTATTGGAAAACATGTGATATTTAATTACAACAATGAATCATATTTAAGCGAAATTTTAGAAATTAAACACGACAACATCAAAATTCTCTACAGAGGAAGTTATAAATGGATACAATTATCAGATATTAAAAAAATACTGTAGATATGATTTATCTGAAATAATCGGTTATATTATGTTTGAAAAATTTCTTTCCAAGATATTTAATTCATCAGATTTTGATTTTAATGAAGTTAATGTTTATGATGAGGTTATAAACTCAATTTTAGATTACTCAAAAGGTTCAAATCCAAATGAATTCATGGCACTTTTTGATGGGAAAATTAATAATAAAGTCTTAACAATTACAGGATTAATATTTTTACCTATTGAATCATCATACGAAGGTGCTATAATGAATACTGGTATGCTACCTGTCACAATAAAAAATTGGGGTTCTGTTCATAGCCATCCTGGACCAAGTGCTTCACCTTCTAATACAGATTTAATAAGTTTTGCAAAAATAGGAGTGTTTCATATGATAATATGTCAACCTTATAGAGTTGAAGACATCAGGGCTTACAATAAGTATGGAGAAAATATAAGCTATAAAATTATTAAAACACATTTAGATTAGTTGATTTGAGAAATTATTGAATAGGTTATTGTAATGAGGAAAAAAATTAATCTAAAAACTTGTTTAGTTACAAATAGAGATAATATAACAAACAAAGAATTTTTTAATATAATTAAACAAGCTATACTTGGGAATATATCCATTGTTCAACTTAGAGAGAAAACAACAAGCTCTAAAGAATTTTATGAAATAGCTATTAAGTTAAAAAAGCTATGTGATAAATATGATGTCCCCTTAATCATAAACGATAGATTAGATATAGCTATTGCAGTTAATGCGGATGGTGTTCATGTTGGAGATGAGGATATTCCAGGTAGTGTTGTAAGAAACATCATTGGTAATGACAAAATATTAGGAATATCTGCTTCTACTGTTAATGATGCAATAGCTGCTGAAAAGGCTGGTGCAGACTATATTGGAACAGGTGCAGTTTATCCTACAAAATCAAAGGATAAAGAAGTAATATCTATTGAAAGATTGAAAGAAGTAGTCAAAAGTGTTAATATCCCTGTTGTAGCAATAGGTGGAATAAATGAAAATAATGTGTCCTCACTTAAAAACACAGGGATAAAAGGGGTTGCTATTATATCTGCAATAATGAAATCTAATAATCCTAAGAAAACAACTGAAAATTTAGGAATAGGTTTAACATAAATAGTAAAAGATGATGTAATAGATAAAATTGAAGAAATTAGATATATTAAAGCAACTGTTGCACAATTCAAAGATCCAAATTTTAAATTTTAATCAAAATGAATATTTTTCGTGCTTAAAAGTTAAAAAATATTTATAAATAAAAATAAATTATTGTAATTAGTTAAATTGAATATAAAACTATCTATCTTATTTTTACAATGAATAAATAAAATCAGAGATTTTCTAATTGAACAAGTTTAATAAAGATTTAAATAAGTAAAAACTTTTATTGATGTAAACATCTTATCTTAATTTAAATTGTTTTAAATTATTTTATTAAGATTATAAATAAATTTGAATATCTAATTTTTAAATTAATAAATTTAGGTAGTGTACTTTTATATTACTTAAGTTTTATATAGTAGTTATGCCCATAAATATATACATAAAAAAATTGAGGTGTTTATTTATGGGTAAACGTGGTCCTAAACCAAGTTTTGTGA
>JAISZW010000248.1 GCA_031284445.1 Candidatus Methanovirga basalitermitum
CCAAAGCAAAATCTTCAGGCATAACAAACATATCCATATTATCAACTAAAGTAATCATGAATTATAATCTATACAAAAAACTATATATACTTATGCACTATGTTAGGTTCATGAGCGAAATTTAAATAGAAAATTTTGGAAATCTAATATAACATTTCAAAACTTTCTTAACATTTGATTAAACAAATTTAAAAATCATTCATGACTTTAAATTTTAATTTGAAAGGTTGCATAAGTGTTATGAATATTATGATTTGTTATAAAAGTTGAGTAAAGTGCATAAAATATTTATTTAAATATATTGAAAAACACTATTCTCATTGTCAATGATTTTTATTTGTATTATTTTTTATATATTACAATATTAATAATAATACAGTTAATCTCATATAATTTTTTGTGTAATCTGTCTAAGAAAATATAGAGTGAACATATGAGGTTGAATTACAAAGTAATATGTATTACAGGAACTCCAGGAGTAGGTAAAACAACAATAACCAAGTTATTAAATAAAGAAGCATTGAAAAAATCAAAAATATTTTCTATTAATGAAATAGCTACTAATAACGACTTAATTATTGGTTATGATGAAGAAAAGAGTTTCAATATTGTGGATATGGATAAATTAGATAATAAGTTTAGTGAAATAGTAAATAATGAAGAAAGAATTAATGACTTAAATGTAGATTATAAAGATTTAAAGCATGTTAATGAAAGAATAGCTATTGTTGATGGACATCTCTCGCACTTATGTAGTAGATGTGATAAAGTAATTGTTTTAAGAATAAATCCTAATATCTTAAAGAAAAGATTAACTGAAAGGGATTATTCTAAAACTAAGATTAAGGATAACATAGAATCAGAAGTGTTAGGTATTTGTTCTTATGAAGCTAATGAAATCCATGGGGATAAAGTTAGTGAAGTAGATACTTCTAATTTAACAGCTTATCAGGTTTTACAAATATGTGTTGATATCATTCAAGATAAAAATCATTTGCCAATTGGTGAAATTGACTTTATGGACTATTTTTTAAGAAAATAAGAGAGTAAGTCACAAAATAATTAGAAATAAACATATATATATAAAAATCTATAAAAATTTACTTTCAAGTAAAGTTTATATATGAGATAAAACTTACATTTTTATAATCATTATTAGCACGATATTTCTTATTTTATATCATATTTGTTAATAAATCAATAGGTGTTAATAAATCAATAGGATATATTAACATTATAAAATAAAATATAGTTTAATAAGCTTTTAAATAAGAAATTATTCAATATTATAAGATAAAAATAATTAACTAATTAAAAATTATGGGGGAAGTAAATAATGGCAATATTTCAAGGAAAATCTAAAAGAAGTCCATCTGGTGGAAGAAATGTAGTACATCGTGGTAAGAAAAAATTTGAATTAGGAAGAGATCCTACTGAAACAAGATTAGGAGAGAAAAATTTAAGGAAAATAAGAACTCGTGGGGGTAATGAAAAATTAAGATTAGCTTTAGGTAATGAAATTAATTTAATTAATCCATCTGATAATAAAGCTCAAAAATTAGAAATTTTAAATGTTGTTGAAAATGATGCTAATCCTAACTATGTTAGGCGTAATATTATTACAAAAGGTGCTGTCGTAGAAACTGAACTTGGAAAAGCAAAAATTACTTCAAGACCTGGACAAAATGGCATTATTAACGGTGTTTTATTCTCTGAGAACTAATAATAGTTCTTTTAATATCTTTTTCTAATCATTATTAAACATTTTTATTAATATAGATTAAATTCTACTTTTTTCTATTCTAATTGACTTTTTTAGTATATAAGTGTAGCACCAAATTTTTAGCATTAAAACTATAGATCATATAATAAATAAATCAGGAAGTTTAGTGCCAAAAATTAAGTTTTTTACTATAATAAGCTGTAAATTCTTATTGCAAAAACATGAAATCGCATGCTTAATAATCAAAATTAAATCGATAACCTTAGGAGAAAATAAAATTGGATTTATTGCAACCAATATATCAACTTTATGAATGGCATATTTCACATAAATTAAATCCAAAAAACATGCCAAAACATGTTGCTATCATCATGGATGGAAATAGGAGATTTTCCAAGATAAAAGGTAATATCGATGTTATAACAGGTCATGAAATTGGTACTTATACCTTAGAAAAGGTTTTAGATTGGAGTATTGATTTAGGAATAAAATTTGTAACTGCTTATGCATTTTCTACTGAAAATTTCAATAGATCTAAAAATGAAGTTGATGGATTAATGTCCTTATTTAATAAAAACTTTAAAAGAATTATTTCTCATGAAAAAATCCATAAAAATGAAGTTAAGGTTAAAGTTATTGGAAAAATAGACCTTTTACCTGATGAAGTAAGAGAATCTATTAGAGAAGCTGAAAAATCAACAGCAAATTATAATAAAAGACTATTTACCTTAGCTATTGGGTATAATGGGAGATTGGAAATTGTAGATGCTATAAAAAATATTGTTAACGAGTTTAGGGAGGGTAAGATAAGTATTGATGATATTGATGAAAGTCTTGTGAATAAAAATCTTTATGCTGCTGAGTTAGATGACCCTGATTTAATTATAAGGACTAGTGGAGAGGAAAGACTTAGTGGGTTCTTGTTATGGCAATCTTCATACTCAGAACTTTATTTTTGCGATAGTTTATGGCCTCAACTCAGGAAAATAGATTTTTTAAGAGCAATGCGTTCATATCAGGAAAGAGAAAGAAGATTAGGGACTTAAAACAGTTATATTAAGTTTTCGACAGATTGATAACAACTGTTATCCTCATAGTTAAAACAGTTATATTGAACTACTATGGATAAAATCGGAGATTTTATATTCGCAGATTTGTGTGTCTAAAAGAACTACTGTTCTAAAATACAGTTACCACTACCGAAGTTGTCCTTAACTTCGAACTACTGAAAAATATCTTACTTGCTCTATGCAAAATATTTATAGCCACATTCTGGTCTCTTGGTAGAATACTATGACAAGTCCATTCCCTAGTAGCTATCCCTAAATCTTTATTGATATAATCCACAAACACAACACATTTTACTTGTATTATTTTTATCAACTCTAGTAACCTTAGAATACTTTATACCAATCTAATTTATAATCTAAATTGGATATAAACTCACCAACACGATACCATGACTTTTTTATTTTACTTCTACCTTTATCAACCATATTATGAAATGATTTGAAATTTATATCTTCAATACCTATAAAATCAGCATAATCAACTAATTTTAGGGATTTTTTATGTTCCCAATCGTTGATAAAGTTTGATTTGTATTCTTTTAGTCTATCTATCTTGCTTTTGAGTGTGTACCAATTTTTAGAATGTGATAGAAGCATAATATCTATTATTTTTCATACTAACTGTTATTTGAGCTATTTCTTGATTATTATACTCTTTAGGTAGTCCTTTGAAACGAACACCATTTTTTAGTTTAGGTAGTATGATTCTATTACCTTGTATTCTAACAGCTTGATT
>JAISZW010000069.1 GCA_031284445.1 Candidatus Methanovirga basalitermitum
TTGATTTTAAATTCAAAGGATATTATCCTTTAATTTTTAGTTAAATAGCAATCGGATTTTTATCTATATGGATTTAACTTTGTTTAAAAATTCAAAGTAGTTCAAGATTAATTTTTAGATTTAAATAAGTTTTAAGTTGTACTTTTTGAAACTACTATAATATACCTTTCAGATTCACCAGATACATTTTTTCATGTCTTGAATTTTTCATGAAAATGAGACACCTTGTTATACTAAGTTTATCGAAAGTGAAGAGTTTTTAATGGAAAGATTTGCACGATTATATTATAAAATAGTCGATCGACTCTCTTTCACGGATAAATAGATAGACAAGTATATTGCAAATAATTAGGTATTATACTATATTAAAAAAAAATAATTAAATTTTAAAAAAAAATATAAAAATATTCAGCTAAAAAAAATAAGTTTTAACCCAATGAAACACGACCAATAAATTTGAAAATTTTAGAAAAACTCCATAATTTTTTACACCTTATGAAATTAGTAACCTTTATATGTGATGAATTATAACAATTGTTATATTAATTAATCCATGAAACTAAAATGTATAATATGATCTGAAAGTTTAATAGACATCTTTAATTTGATTATGTTATTTTAATATTTCATGGGAAATAATTAATTACAATATTAAAAAAAATTAAGAGGCATATTTTGACTAAAAAGAGAAAAGAAATCGCAATTTATGGTAAAGGTGGTATTGGAAAATCAACTACAACATCAAATATTAGTGCTGCATTGTCCATTTCTGGGCTTAGTGTAATGCAAATAGGATGTGATCCAAAAAGTGATTCTACCAACACTTTGACTGGAGGAAAATCAATACCAACAGTCTTGGAATCTTTACGCAAAAATAGAGGCAATATTAATGTGGAAGATGTTATTTATGAAGGATTCAATGGTATTTATTGTATTGAAGCTGGAGGTCCAGAACCTGGTGTAGGTTGTGCAGGAAGAGGAATTATTACTGCTGTAGAGTTTTTAAAACAAGAAAATGTCTTTGAAGAGTATGCTCCAGATGTTGTTCTATACGATGTTCTTGGAGATGTTGTTTGTGGTGGTTTTGCTATGCCTATAAGAGAAAGAGCTGCAGATCAGATCTATACAGTTTCTTCTGCAGATTTTATGGCAATATATGCTGCAAATAATCTTTTTAAAGGGATTAAAAAGTATTCCAATAGTGGGGGTGCATTGTTTAGTGGTATCATTGGAAATTCAATAACATTTTCAACTCAAAAAGATATTTTAAATGATTTTGTTGAGAGGACTAATAGTACGATGGCTGGATTTGTTCCAAGATCTTTGTCTGTAACTCAAGCAGAATTAAGTGGGAAAACAGCTATTGAGTCTGACCCAGATTCTAATCAATCCCAAATTTATAGAAAACTTGCCAAATATATTCATGAAAACAAAGAGGAATATGTACCAACACCTTTAGAAAGTGATGAACTTAAAAATTGGGCTGAATCTTGGGCAGATAAACTTATTGAATTAAAAAAACAAGAAGAAAAGGATTTTAATATTTAACAGAGGCTAAACTATCCTAAGTTGTATTTTGAGGGTGTATTCATGAAAGATGGAATAATGTGAATAGCTATTAGGATGATATTGTAATGAAATAAAATTAAAACATTTTTTTGTATTTAATTAATAGTAGGAAAGTATTTAATTAATAGTAGAAAGTTTACTAAAATTTGAAAATTTACTATAAATAAGATTTAAGGTGTTAAAATGTCAGATAATTCAGAAAAATCCATTGACTTAAACAAAAATACATGTCCTAATCGTGAACAAAGAGCTAATGGAACAAATGTATACTATGGAAAAGCATCGAAACTTTTAAAAGATGCGAAAAAAGGAAATCTAAAATGTTCTGAGAGAAAATTTCAACAATCAGGAGGTTGTGTACTTAATTTCTACTTATCAGTTAGAGTTCCAACCATTCGTGATGCAGTCACTATTTTTAACTCTCCAGTTGGTTGTTCTTCAAGTGCATTAGGATATCGTGAGTTATTTAGGGGAATTCCTGTTGAATTAGGAAGACCTGCACAATACAATCTTAATTGGATTACAACTAACTTAAGTGAAGATGATGTCGTTTTTGGTGCTAGTGAAAAATTAAAAGGAACAATTTTAGAAGCTGAAAGAAGATATTCTCCTAAGGCAATTTTTATATTAGCATCTTGTACAAGTGGAATTATAGGTGAAGATATTGAAGGTGCAATTAATAATCTACAACCAAAAATTAAAGCAAAGATTGTTCCAGTTCACTGTGAAGGAGTAAGGTCAAGACTTGTCCAGACTGGTTATGATGCTTTTTGGCATGGTGTTCTTAAGTATGTGGTTGAAGAACCTAAGAAAAAACAGGAAGATTTGATAAATATTGCCAGTATGCTTTCCTATACTTGGCAAGATCGTCTTGAAATAGAAAGATTACTGGGTAAAGTGGGTTTACGAGCAAATTTTGTGCCTGAATTTGCAACTGTTGATCAACTTGAAGTATTAAGTGAAGCAGCTTTAACTGCACCAATATGTCCTACTTATACTGATTATCTCTCAAGAGGTCTTGAAAAAGAATATGGGGTTCCTTACTTTCTTTATCCATCACCAACAGGTATAAAAAATACTGATGAATGGTTGCGTCAAATTGGTAAATTCACCAACAAAGAAGATGAAGTGGAAGATCTTATAAGAGAAGAACATAAAATTTGGAAGCCAAAAATGGAAGCTATTCAGGATAAATTGATTCAACTTGGAAAAAATGGTGAGAAGATAAGAATTTTAGGTTCTCTTGGTCAAGGAAGACTTGTTAATCAGTTACCATTTTTTGATGAGTTAGGACTACAAACTCCTGCTGCAATGAGTCAAGATTTTGATGATCTTTTGGTTGATCAATTAGATGACATTATAAATAAGCATGGTGATTTTGATATAATGGTTAATACTTTCCAAGCAGCAGAACAAGCGAATATAACAACTAACTTGGATCCAGATTTAACACTTACCTGTCCATTTCAAGGAGGTACTTGGGAGAGAGATAACAATGTCACAAGAATACATTCTCTAAGAGGTGATCCTGATCCATGGAGTATGCAAACTGGATATGGTGGTGCTGTTGCATTTGGTAACTTTTTAATACAAGCATTTAAGAATAGATCCTATAATAAGACTTTAAGTGAGAAGACACCAAAAAGTTATAATGATTGGTGGTATGAACAGTCCGATCCATTATATTACATAGAAAAAGAGTAGTAAACTATGGGTAGAAAGCTCATTATAAAATGTATTAAGGAGGAAATTATCTATGACTGAAGAAAATTATTTATCTGATGATTTAAGTAAAGATTCTCTTGAAGCTCCAAGATTTAGCTGTTCACTTGCAGGAGCTTATGGAACTACTTTAGGACTTCGTGATGCTGTGCCTATCCTGCATTCTGGTGCTGGTTGTGGTATTGGTCAGCTATTTGGAACTCTTTATGCTGGAGGGCAAGGAGCTGGTGGTAATGAAGGAGGAACAAGTACACCATGTTCTTGTTTAGTTGAAGATCATGTTATATTTGGAGGTGAAACAAAACTTAGAAATTTAATCCAATCCACCATTGAAGTGTTTAATGCCAATTTTTTTGTGGTTATTTCTGGTTGTGTTCCATCACTTATTGGTGATGATGTTAACAGTATAGTGGGGGAATTTAAGAATAAAGTTCCTATAATTCATATAAATGCTCCTGGATTTAAGGGAAACTCTTACGAAGGCTATGAATTATTTTTTGAAGCTATTGCTGATCAACTTTTAACAGAGAAGCCATTGAAAAAGAAATTGGTTAATATTTTTGGTGTGGTTCCGTATAATCATGTGTTCTGGAAAGGAGAACTCTCTACTGTAAAAAAACTTCTTTCAAGTATTGGAATAGAAGCAAATATAATATTTACAGAACAGGATGGATTAGCTAATATTGATCGTATCCCTTCTGCTGAATATAATGTTGTTCTTTCAACATGGAATGGGCATAGAGCTGTTAAAAAGCTTAAAAAGAAATTTAAAACTCCATTCATATCATTCCCAAATGTACCAATAGGTGCTAAACAAACAGCCACTTTCCTAAGAACTGTTGGTGATAAACTTGGAGTTGATTTGGATATAATTGAGGATGTTATTAAAAGAGAAGAATCATGGACCTATAGGTATATGGAATATCCTGGGGATGCTATTATATTAGTACGTCCAAATTCATACTTTGCGGTTGTAAGTGATAGTAATACTGCTATTGGCATAACAAAGTTTTTAACCAATGAACTTGGGTATTTGCCAGATATTGTAGAGATAACAGATAATCCTCCAGAGGAGTATCATGAAAAAATCAGGAATGAGATATTAGATAATCTTGATGCAGCCTTTGAACCTGAAATTATTTTTGAAAATGATACATATAATATCAGAAAGAATTTAGAGGATCGACCATTCCAATTCCTTTTTTCTAGCTCTTTAGAGGCACCAACATCTATGGAAGATTTTGGAGCATTGCATATTTCTGTGTCCTTTCCAGTTTACAATAAATCTGTGTTAGTACATAACTATGCTGGTTACGATGGAGGACTTTCTTTAATTGAAGATCTTGTTGGAACATTTGTTGGACCATTATAATAGCTATTAGTTCATATTATCCATTTGTAAATTATCATCTTCACTATGAATGGATGTGAAAATCATTTTTTAAGAATTTTATTAAAATCACTATAAAACAATAGTTTAGTAATTAGTTTTGTTTTTAGCTATTATGGGATAAATTAAGCACATTCTAACATTTTTGCCAACTTAATAATATTATTTTAATCAACCTAAAAAAATAGTAACCTATATATTCCTTCGATAATAGAATATTTTATGTTAACATAAATTATTTAATCATGAAAATGAGAAAACCCATGCTGTTTTTATAGTGCCAAAATTATCATGATTGATAGAAAAATTTAAAAGAATTGTTGAAATTATTTAGTTTACAATTTAGGATGTGCAATAATTATTTGGTCTTACCAAAATCGTTAAATTTAAGTATGGTGACTTTTAGAAGAAATTATTCCATATTATGGTGAAAGAAAACTATGGTGACACAATTAAAACCAAACCTAAACAAGAAACTATTCGATTTTTCACTTATGCTTCCATATACCTAATATTAAGAAATAAACGATACAATTTAGCTGTAAAACATGTTCGCAGGAGAGACTTTAAAATTAAGACTATTGTAGGAGAATAGTACTAATGTATTTTAATGATATAATTTTTTTATATGCACAAAATGGAGAACATATTGCATCAATATTGTTGATTGTCTTGAGTATATTTGAATTTGTGCAAGTCTGGGGTAATTTAAGAGGAAAAAATGATCATGAAATGAATTTCTATATCCCTTTAGTGTTCCTTATTCAAGCATCATTCACTATCTATGGATTTATATACGAAGATGTTTTTATAACTTCTGTTAATCTTTTTGGGTTAATATTCACACCATTAACATTATTCACAATATTTTATTATGGGTTTAAATCAGTTTAGTATATTTTAGATTTGTATTCATTGGGGGATTTATCATATAGTAATAAATTTTATCAGTTCAGTTTATCTTGGATTAGGTGGAGCATTTTTTGGTTCTTTTTTTTCATTGGTTTTGTCTATTTATGCATTATACAGACTTATTCAGATGATTAATCATAAGAAAAATTTTGAGGGTGAATTAAGTTTAGTAAAGTTAATAATAGTATTCTTTATGACGACGATATATATTGATTATTATATGGATTACGAACTATTAGCTGTATTAAAATTTCCTATCATATCTGTAATTTCATATATCCTAATCTCAGCAACTTTAATTTCTTTAATAGATTTAATTTTAGGTATCATTGAATTTAGAAAGATAAATTTATAATCAGTTG
>JAISZW010000158.1 GCA_031284445.1 Candidatus Methanovirga basalitermitum
TTATCCTTTAATTTTTAGTTAAATAGCAATCGGATTTTTATCTATATGGATTTAACTTTGTTTAAAAATTCAAAGTAGTTCAAGATTAATTTTTAAATTTAAATAAGTTTTAAGCTGTACTTTTTGAAACTACTATAATATATCTTTCAGATTCACCAAATACATTTTTTCATGTCTTGAATTTTTCATGAAAATGAGACACCTTGTTATCTAAAATATATAGAATATAAATATTACTAATATGACGAACTATTATTATAATTTAAATTTTTAAAACTATATTATTTTTCTTTTATTTTGTTTAAAAATTAGTTTTAAGATAGATACAATTTTTGTTTTTTTAAATAAAAGCAAAATATTTATATTTCATGAAATAAAAGAAGTACTATTTTTAATTAATTTGTATTGTTTTATAATTATATCTAAATCTTTTGGTTTTAAAGACCCTAAATTAGCAAAAGTCATCGTATGATTTGTATTTTTAGTTAAATATCATTATTTATCCTTATTTATAGGGAAATACCTTCAAAGAAGTCATCGATTTTTCAGGGGATCAGACCCCTTGATATAGTAAAATTTACTTTAAATAATTAAATTTTTAAAAATGTGAGCCTATGAAGATAAAAATTGCCGTACCTTCAAAAGGAAGAATTAGTGATCCTTCGATAGATATTTTAGAGAAAGCAGGATTAAAACTTGAAGAACCGACAAATAGGAAATTGTTCTCAAAAACAAGCCATGAAAACATTGAGATCATGTTTGTAAGAGCAGCAGACATTGGTTCCTATGTAGAAGATGGAGTTGTTGATATGGGAATTAGTGGCTTAGATCTAATTAAAGAATCAGATGTAAAGGTTGAAATCCTATTAGATTTAAATTTTGGAAAAACATCATTGGTTATAGCATCATCAGAATATGCTCAAATAAATTCTATAGAAGACATAGATTCTAAAATGACAATAGCTACTGAATTTCCTAATTTAACCAATGAATATCTAAAATCATATGATTTGGATTTAAAAATTCATAAATTAAGTGGATCAACAGAAATAGCCCCCCATATTGGAGTAGCAGATTTAATAAGTGATTTAACAAGTACTGGAGAGACTTTAAAAAAAAATCATCTTAAAGTAATAGATAAAATATTGGATAGTTCAATTGTATTAATTGCTAATAAAGATAGCCATTTAAAGAAGAAAGAAACAATTGATAGTGTTAAAATTAGCATCAATGGTGTTATTAAAGCAAAAGATAAAAAATTATTGATGATGAACCTCAAAAAGAAAGATTTATCTAAAATAAAGGATATACTGCCTAGTATGACAGGTCCAACTATTTCTAAAGTTTTAGCTAAAGATGAGATTTTAGCTATTCAAGTAATTGTAAGTGAAAATCAGGTTTTTGAACTTGTAGGTAAACTTAAAAATGCTGGGGCAAGAGATATTTTAGTCGTTCCAGTTGAAAGAATCATATAAATTAAGAAATTCTATACTTTAGGATATAAGATGATTTGAATGAAAATCGGATTTGCTTGCGAGTTAACTCCAGCTAAAACATTTATTCCAATTATAAAAAGATTAAAAGAAATGAATTGGGATAAACTTGAAATAATAGCTTTAGCTCATGGAGATGGGGCAGAAGAGCTGATAAATCCATACTCAGATAAAGTTTACTACATTGGAACTGGTAGATCATCAAAAAAGAGAGGAAAGTTAATAAAATTTTATTTAATAGCTAAGGATATTATTAAAGCTATTAAATCCATGAAAAAAGAGAAGATTGACCTTTTAGTTAGTTGTGGAAATGCAGGAGATGTTAGAAAGAGCATAACAGCCGCATATATCCTGAAAATTCCTGTTATACATATGGAACAAGATATTTACAATCCAATAGAAACAATATCTTTGGCTAATGTCGTTACATTACCTTCAAAAAAATATAAAAAATTTGTTCAAAAAGAATATAAAATAAAAAATATTGAAGTAATCAATGGTTATCCAATGGTAACCTACATTGATGAATTTATTAAAAATAACTTGAAAACACGAGAAGAAGTTGAAAATATCTATTTTAAAACTAAAAAATTAAAGAAATATATTTTTGTTGTCTTAGGTGGAGACCTAAGAGAAGAAGATATACCTAAGTTAATAAATTCTATAAGAAAATATAACTTTCCAATAGTTATTGCACCATATAGATTTGATAAGGAGGTAGTTGAAGAACATGTGAATCGAATATCAAATGTAGATACTATTGTTTTAGATAATTATGTTGATGTTGTAAGTTTATCAAAATATTGTGAACTTTTAATCTATGGAGCAGGAATGGGGATTACTATTGAAGCTGGAATCCTGAAAATACCAACGATAAAAATTGAAGGTTTTCATAAAATGCAGGGTAGTGTTGATTTAGCAAAATATCTAAACATTCCAGTATTAAAAATAGAAAATTTTGGCGACGACCTTGATGATTTAGATGAAATTAAGGGAGATTTAATTAAAGATAGTCATGAGTCTATTGAAAATATAATATCTTTAATTAAAAATTATAAAAACTATTCTGAAAAAAGTGGTTTTTTAAGTTATAAAGAGATTATTAAAAAAAGGAAAAAATTCTATATCAGTAGTTCATAAGTGAGGGTGTAAAAAAGTGTGGAGTTTTTTTTGATTTTTGAAAAAAATTGAAAATCCTTCAAATCTTTTAATTTACTATAATATCACCCATAAGAAATGCATTATTCAAAAAATATATCAAACGCCATATAAAATAAAAAAAAATAAATTAAAATAAAGACTCTGTCAAAAATTCTGGTGATAGACCTCATAATACATCATGACTAAAAAATGGATTTTATATTTATTGATACCCAACCTAAAAGTAAATTTAAGACAATTACCAAAAATCGAAGATTTTTAGTGATTAATGGAGTATTGTAGTACTTAGCTCTATAAATGGGAAATGAAGCAATATAAGAAAAAACTCCACAAAAATTTACACCCTCCAAAAATATAAAAACACTTCACGACCTACTGATATAAAAATGTGTTTTTATGATGGAAGAATATATAATAAGTAAAATAAGATGTTAAATGTCTCTAATTTTTTTTTAAAAAAATATGGGCTAAACTGTTTATGTGGTAATATATATGAAAATTCTAATTTCTAATGATGATGGTATAAATTCTTCAGGACTTTTAGCATCTAAAAATGCTGTTGAAACATTAAGAGAAACTTTAGTAGTAGCACCATCTAAACAGCAAAGTGGAATAGGTCGGGCATTAACTTTATTTGAGCCACTTCGTTTGAATCAAGTAGTATTAAAAGATGAATCTATTGGATATTCAGTATCTGGAACTCCAACTGATTCTGTAACCTTAGGATTATTTGAATTAATGGATGAAAAACCAGATTTATGTATTTCTGGAATTAATATAGGAGAAAACATCGGTAAAGGAGAGTTAACAACTTCTGGAACATTAGGAGCTGCGATGGAAGCTGCTTCCTATGGTATTCCAACGATAGCTATTTCTCAAGAGGTTACACGGGGAGACTTTAAATTTGAGGAAAGACACTTAGAGATAAACTTTGAAAATTCAAAAAGAATTCTTTATAAAATAGCTAAAAAAATCTTAGATAAAAGCCTACCTAAAGGAATAGATTTATTAAACATTAATGTTCCATCTAATCCAGCAAACCACGATCTTTTAATATCTAAACTAGGGAAAAGAATGTTCGTTCCTAAAATAAAAACCAGATTAGATCCCCGAGGAACACCTTATTACTGGATAGATGGGACCCCATATAATGAATATGAAGAAAAAACAGATGGTTACGGTCTGCATGTTAAAAAACAAGCAACTATAACTCCTCTTTCCTTAGATTTAGGAGTAAATTTAGATTTGTTAAAAGACTGGATTTAAGGAGGGTGTAAAAAAGTGTGGAGTTTTTTTTTTGATTTTTGAAAAAAATTGAAAATCCTTCAAATCTTTTAATTTACTATAATATCATCCATAAGAAATGCATTATTCAAAAGAATATATCAAACACCCCATGAAAAAAAAATATTATAAAAAAGAATTAAGAAAACAACAACCACCGACACCACAATCGGCTGGCTACCAATCCACATCACCGACAAATCAAGCGGTCGCTGGCTATCATACATCTACATGCAACTAATAATCGACAACCACACCTACATGTTAGGTTGGGAGTCATATAACCACCATAAATACGTGCCAGCCGTATATGTGAGTGATTTACAGACAGTAGAAGCAAGAATGGAACGAAACGACACAATAACCGCTAAATTCTACGCTGACCGAGTAGCATGCGCAACCACTACTTGGACAAAACCAATTATCATAAATCAAGGAGATGATCTCAGCATCCTAACAGACACATACGGGTATAGTGCATGGATAAACATCTACCAAAATAATGAACAAGTAGCAAACACAAAATCATAAAAACCATAGAAATATAAAATAATAATGGAGGAAGAAAAAGTATGATGAATAATAGAGTGATACTCCCTGCAATATTCTTAATAGCTATACTCGTATCCATTAGTACAGTACCATGTACTTATGCGAAAACCACGAATACAGACACATCGGTAGGTTGGTTACCAATCCACATTACTGATAAGCAAGGTGGAGTATGGTTATCCTACCTCTACATGGAAGTATTAGTTGATAATCACACTTATTTGCTCGGTTGGGCGTCATATAACCATCATAAATACAAACCAGCCTTGTACGTGCCTGATATTGAGACGGTGGAGGCGAGGATGGAGCATAATAATATGATCAATGTTAAGTTTTATGCTGATAGGTATTATTGTGCGACTACTGCTTGGACTAAAAGAATTGATGTGAGTAATGGTGATAATCTTAGTATTTTGACTGATACGTATGGTTATAGTGCTTGGATTAATATTTATTTGAATAATGAGCAAGTTGCGAGTGCAAGATCATAAAAATATATAAAATATAATAAAAGTATATATATACTATAAAATATATTATATTATTGATTAGGCATAAAGGAGGTGAAAAAAAGATGAAAACTAATAAATTAATACCTTTAATGATAATAAGCATAATAGCTATTTCAAGTGTAGGTGCAGTCAATGCAACCAATGATTTTGGAAAAGATGACTTAGGATGGTTACCAATCCATTTTAAGGACTGTCAAGGCGGCTTCTGGGTTACTTACATTGTAGCACAAGTAAAAATCAATGACAGTACGTATAATATAGGCTGGCACTCATCGGCCCGTTCAGATTTTAAAAGAACAAAACAATATGATGATGATTATAAAAATTTTGAGACTGGTTTCGCTCATGTTGAGTCTGAAATGAAATATAATAATAAAATTAAGATAAGAGCGTTTGCTGTTCGTGTTAGTAGAGCCACTACGAGTTTTACTCCGTGGGTTACCTTTAATAAAGGTGATAAGTTGGAGTTTGTGACTGATACGTATTCTGATAAGCCTTATACTGATTTAGAGATTTGGAGGAATGGATATCGAATTGAGAGAGTAACCTCTTAATTTTCTTCTTTTTTTTTTATACTCCCGTGGTATTACTAATAGATAATATAGTATGATGATAATATTAGTAATAGCTATTAAACACATATAATGTATAAAAGTATATAAAGTCCAAAACACAAACAAATGATTCATATGACTACTAAAAGAGACTTCCTAAGACACACAGAAGAATACTACTGTAACTACCGAGTCATGGAAAAATACAACAACCCATGCAGAATAGGATACACCTACTCACAGGATAAAACACTACAAGTTACAGTTAAATACACAGGAAAACCAGAAGACATCACAGATTGGATCGATAAAGTCAAACTATATGGGATAAGTGATGGTAAATATCATGATGTGATATATAATGTAGGTAACGATCCAATAGGACTATTCACATACACCAGTAATAACTTTAATTATGAAGCCTTCGTACTATCACTAATTGATCGTGTTGATGATTCACCTTTCATAGTCGATGAGAATATCTACTACATTGCTCCTACAAGTATTGGTGGAGGAAGACAACCAACTAATATAACCAGTCCAAATGGTACGATAACAGTAGGTGGATCTGGTTATAATCGTACTGTTGATGTCGCATTTTCTTTAGGTGTGTTCCTTGGAAGCGTGCAGACGAAAGCAAGCCTTCCAGCTACTTTGGCAGCTGTGCAGGCTTTTATGGCCAGGTAAAGATATTGTTAATGCAATTATTAATATCAAGAATAGAGCTTTAAAGGAGTTAGAAACTAATTTCTATACTTGGAAGGATCCGTCAAGGTCTTAGAAAGAGAATCCCTTACTTTAGTGAAAGGAAGTTCAAACCTGTCTTTGAGATAGAATTTAAGAAAATTTGATCATTAAATCATATGCTTTGTTGAAAAATGATGATAAAGAACCAAATTTGTCTGTGATTCCTTTTAATAGTTGAACATCTCTTTTTGTAAATCCTTTTAGAAAAAGCATGACAAAAAAATACACGACGACACCTATTATAAATCCTACAATTGTTTGACTCCATAATGGAAGAAAGGTTAAAGAAGTTAATTCTAAAAGACATAATCCCATAATTAATGATGCAATTATCATTTTTAGATAGGGAAGTATTGAACCAATAGTTTTTTTAATTTTTAAAATGATGGTTATAACCAAAACTGTCATTATTATACTTGTTATAGTGGTTCCAATAGCAGCTCCTTCAATTCCATAAATAGGAACTAATGTATATGTTAATATGACGGTTAAAATAGCACCTAAAATTAATAAGTATGTTGGTATTCTTGGGTTTATAACACCTTGAATAATACTTGTTGATATTGAAAAAATTGAATAAAATCCCATACCAATTATCAATATACTTAATGATACAGATCCATACATGTACTCTGGTCTATAAATATAAATGGTTCCTATTATTTGTTTTGAAAGTAAAGCAATTCCTACACACAAAGGGATTATTATTATTAGTATATATCTGTATGATTCTGAAATATATTTATCTAAAAGTTTGTTATCTTTAGTAGCATTAGCAGATGCAGATGCTGGTAATATTGTAGTTGCAATTGAATTTGGAAGCATTAATGGGATCCTTGCAAGAGTGTTAGCTATATTAAAGTATCCAACATATACTGGTGAAAGTAAGCTTGCAATAATTATGCTGGTTACAGTTAACAATACCATTTCACTTAAAGCCCCAATACAAACAGGAATAGCAAACCAAATTAATTTCTTCATTAACTTCAATTCATCTTTAGATGAGAATTTAACTTCTTCATCTGGTTGTGGAATAAGTTTTAATATGTATTTCTTAAATAGATAAAAAGATATAATGGCAGAGGCAATATAACCAAAAACAGAACCCAATATAGCACCAACAACAGATAGACCCATGATAACTAAAACTACAGAGAATACAATCATAAATCCTTGTTCAGCACCTCTTGATGCAACTATATATTCTGTTTTATATAGACCTTGAAACGCAGCTCTAAAAACTCCTGCAATTATACTAAATGGAATTATAAGACTAATCATGCATAAAGGTATGAGGTAGTCGGGATTTTTAAAGTAATTAAATGCTAAGTAGGGAGATATAAAAAAAACAAGTAAAAAAGAGAATAGTAGTCCTAATAAAGTCATTATTTTTAAGGAAGAGTAGATAACTTGTTTTGCAAGGGCGTTTTCTCCTAAACTCAGGTATTCTGATAAATATTTTGCAATAGCTGGAGGAATACCTCCTGCAGATAATATTTGAAAATTGCCTAATGTTGTAAGAAAAATGGCTAATATGCCGTAAAAATAACTTGGCAATAAAGTACTCATTAAAAAATGATATATGTAACCTCCAATACGAAATATGAAGTTACCAATTAAAATAAAGATATTTGCTTTAACAAATCTAGAACTCAAACTTTATCTCCTAAATATTATTTTTATAGTAATCTGTTCACAGCTAAAATTTTTTGGATATTATTGTAAGAACATAGTGCTGTCAACTTAAAAATTTAAAGCCTAATTTATGGACTATAGATTTATACATTGATTTTCCATCAGCTGTTAACGGGATTTTCTCATGGTTATCTGTTGATTCTCTTATAAAATCTTCTATAACATTTCCTGGTAGATGTTTAACAACTTTAAAATTACCAAAAATCGAAGATTTTTGTAATTATGAAAATCAAAGATTTTCAGTAATTAACTATAATTTTCTTATCTATGTCGATTATAGCAAGAATATAGTATTTCTCTCCAATTATTTTCAAATCGAAACAAATGATATTGCAAAATTCACAAAATTTTTGATCTATCATGTGGACTTTTTACAGTATCAAAAAATTTAACAATTTTCAGTAGAGTGATTGGTGGTATTTTATTATTTATCAAGGTGTCTCATTTTCATGAAAAATTCAAGACATGAAAAAATGTATCTGGCGAATCTGAAAGATATATTATAGTAGTTTCAAAAAGTACAGCTTAAAACTTATTTAAATTTAAAAATT
>JAISZW010000161.1 GCA_031284445.1 Candidatus Methanovirga basalitermitum
TTATCCTTTAATTTTTAGTTAAATAGCAATCGGATTTTTATCTATATGGATTTAACTTTGTTTAAAAATTCAAAGTAGTTCAAGATTAATTTTTAAATTTAAATAAGTTTTAAGCTGTAATTTTGGAAACTACTATAATATATATTTCAGATTCACCAGATACATTTTTTTATGTCTTGAATTTTTCATGAAAATGAGACACCTTGATAACATTAATCTAAAACATTTATTTAAAAATTGAAGATCTGAAAAAATAAATTTACAATTCACTATAATCTCAATCTAATTTTTCAATATCCTCAATGTAAGAAAGCAAGAGAAACTATCGGTAGTTTGGTGGTGATTGTGGTGTCTAATCCATCTGTACTGACTTGTGTGAAGTCTATGCTGGCTAGGGTGCCTGGTGTGATGTCATCTACTGTATAGGTTTTTAGTATGCTGTTTCCCGCGAAACCTTTATCAAGCTTAGTTGATATGTCAATATCAAGTACTGCGAGTAATAACCAAGCAATAGCTGCACTAGTAATATTGTTGATGATGTAGAATGCTGGTTTATTCTGATGTGTTTCATCAGATGATACTATGCAATAGCTGCCATTAACAATACTCTTACCTGGCCATAATGCTTGTGCAGCGGTGACTGTAGCTGGGAGGCTTGCTTGTGTTGCTACTCCTCCGAGGAACACTCCTATAGCATCTGGTTTAGTAATCTGTGTCCAATCAGAATCATCAAATGCTTTGAATTGTGGACCATTCGTTCCTACACGTATACCTGTTATTGCTCCGTTGTCATCATTTCTTGTGATGAGTGTTAGGTTGGTGTCTTCGTTTATTTGAAATTTATTAGTATAATTAACCATATTATCTTATACCTTTGTATATGTGGATGTGATGGTGGTTACATCATTCATATTCACACGCAAACCATCTGTACTTTTTTTTAAGATATTAAAGCCTGCTGGGTCAAGATGAGCTATTACTGTACGATCATAACCAGATCCACCTATTGTAAGACTATTATCTGGACTTGTAATATTCGTTGGTTGTCCTCCTCCTCCACCACTACTTGTTGGTCCTATGTAGTAGAGTTCATCGTCTATGATGAAATCGGAGTTATCAACTCGTTCAATCATGGATAGTACGAAGGCTTCATGATTAAAGTTATTACTGGTGTATGTGAATAGTCCCATTGGATCGTTGAGTACATTATATATCACATTATGGTATTTTCCATTCAGTATTGCATAGAGTTTGACTTTGTTTAGCCAGTCTGTGATGTCTTGTGTTGTTCCTGTGTATTTGACTGTGACTGTGAGTGTTTCATCCTGTGAATATGTGTATCCTATTCTGCACGGATTATTATATTTTTCCATGACTCGATAGTTACAGTAGTATTCTTCTGTGTGTCTTAGGAAGTCTCTTTTAGTGGTCATATGAATACTTTATGTTTGTTTCTGACTTTATATATTTATCGCATATTAATAGCTATTATAAAAAAAAAAGAAAAGAAAAGAGTATTAAGAAGATACAGTTTGCAAATGAACGCCGTTTCTCCAGACCTCTAAATCAGTAGAACCCCAAAACCAATTCCAATACGTATCAGTCTTCAATTCTAAACTGTCTCCACGATTAAAACGATGATAAGAAGTCCAAGAAGTGGTATGGAATCCGACTCTCTTATTATAAAATCTTGCTTCAAAACTATCAACTTCATTAATTCTTTTATCAGCATAATCAAATTTGTCAACATTATAACAACGGAAATAGTTTCCTCTTGCTCCTGACGTCCAGTATGGCGGGTATTCACTATTTGTTAATTCTTTTCCATTGACTCGTATTTGAACATATATATGACTAACCCAGGAGCCGCTGCTGTAGTCCCAGAAATGGACTGGTAACCATCCTATATGATCTGTTCCAAAATCGGGGTTTTGTGCATTGACTGCACCCATGCTTGAAATAGCTATTATGGTTATTAATAGTAATGGTATTACTTTATTATTCATCATGTTTTTTTTCACCTCCTTTTTTACACTTTTTACAAAAAGAAAAGAAAGAGAGGTTATATTTCATGATCTTACAGTTTCCAATCTAACTTCATTTTTCCAGATCTCTAAATCAGTATAACCATCAGACCAATACGTATCAGTACGTATTTTAGCATAATCTCCATACTTAAAAGTATGATACTGAGTCCAACAAGTCTCATGAAAACCCAATCTATCTATATAAAATCTTACTTCAAATGTATTAACTTCATTAATTCTTTTATCAACTAAATTAAACCTTTCCAGATCTGCACGATGATAATTTGATCTTCCTGATGACTTCCAATATGGAATCTCTGGATCTTCTGATATTACTACACCATTTACTTTTACTTGAGCGTATATAAAACTTTGATAGGAGCCGCTTTGGTAGTCCCAGAAATGGATTGGTAGCCATCCTAAGCTATCTGATCCGAAATCAGGGGTTATTGCGTTTACTGGACCAAGGCTTGAAATAGCTATTATGGTTATTAGTATTAATGGTATTACTTTATTAGTTTTCATCTTTTTTTCACCTCCTTTATGCCTAATCAATAATATAATATATTTTATAGTATATATACTTTTATTATATTTTATATATTTTTTATGATCTTGCACTCGCAACTTGCGAGTTATTCAAATAAATATTAATCCAACCACTATAACCATAAGTATCAGTCAAAATACTAAGATTATCACCATTATTAATATCGATTCTTTTAGTCCAAGCAGTAGTCGCACATGCCACACGATCAGCATAAAACTTAACATTAATCGTATTATTATGCTCCATCCTCGCTTCAACAGTCTCAATAGCACTCACATACACATCTTCCTTGTATTTTTGATGGTTCCATGACCCCCAACCCAACATATAGGTGTGGTTGTCGATTATTAATTCCATGTAAACATAGGATAACCAGCGGCCAGCTTGTTTATCCGTGATGTGGATTGGTAACCAACCTATCGATGTGTCTGTATTCGTGGTTTTCGCATACGTGGTGCCAATGGTACTGCCTGCGAGGATAGCTATTAAGACCAATGTAGCTATTAGTATTTTATTTTTTTTCATCATGTATTTGTTCACCTCCTTTATGCCTGATTAATATATATTATATAATTTCATAGTATATCATTTATTTAATATATACTTTTCTCCATATATTGTTTTTTATTTTTTTTTTTTCATGGGTTGTGGCTGGTGGACCCCCTATAGTAATACTATTTATAGAGTATAGTAATATTCCTCACAGATCTTTTCTACATTACTTATACTACTATAATTTTATACTTTTTTTTACTTTTTTTACCTGTGAACCAATTCAGAAAAGATCTGTGAGGAAACTATATATATATATTTCAAAGTCTGTTCTATGGTTCTTTCATATGATTCGAAGGCATTTTAGCCCCTCACGGATCTTTTTTTGGGTTTTTTTCTGTGAGTGAATCAAGTTAAGTTTATTTTATCTAAAGCATGATTGGGTAAAATTCACCCACTCACGGATCATTATGGTAAAGATCTGTGAGGATTTATCATACTGATGTAAAAAAAAAAAGAATAAAATATTATTTTATAAGGAATCATCATAATTTTTAATATCTCTAAAATGCAAATAATAATAAACTCTCATACTGAAACCTTTCCCGTTCTCGTCTTTAGCCCATTTGAAATCACTTGTTATCCCATATTTATCATGAATTAGATCTCCAAATCTTTTTTTACTTATTTTTTCGTTCACTTCGATTTTGTTTTCCTTGTACATCTGATCTTTCATATAGTTGAATTGTTCGTATGCTTCATGTACTGATAAGTATTCCATGATTCCTTCATCGTATTCGAATGTCGCGTCTAATATCTGACCATAAGTATCTAAAACATTATCAAGTGTCTTATTCGCTATATTTGTTAAGTATAACGTCCTATTCTGATTAACTATTTTTCCAGTAAATTTGTTTAATAAAAATGGTGATAGTGTCTTGACAATTTAATTTTTATGATAACTTTTATAAGTGTTAATAATCTTAATATGCTAGAATTAACTGGAATTTTATTGTAGAAGATGCTGATAAAAATTATCAAAATTTTATACTATTACTTAAATTTCAAAATAATTAAATTGTCATAACAATAGGATAAGTGAGATAAAACTTTATTCTGGAAATAGTTATACTATCACTTTAATATCTAAATATAACAATAGTGTAGTGGTTAGAGGTACAAATTAATTTATAAATGGTGTAGTGTTGATTTAATGATTTTAAATGAAAAAGGCTCGGTCGTGTCAATTGAATATTTATTACTTATAGCATTTGTGATAGTTGGTGCAATTGGGGTATCTATGATATTAAATGAAAATGAGCTGAACATGATAATGTTAAGTGCGAGGATTGGTGCTGAAGAGGGAATGGGAATTGATGGTCTTAGTGTTTATCCAAAGGAAACTTTTGATGATTATTTATTAAAAAATCCTCAATTAACATACCCTCAAGATATCAAGGTTTTAAAAATAGTTAAAACTGATATTGGATTTGATAAAGGCTATCTTAAAAAAAGAATACAGATTAGGGTTTATGCAAGTTCATCCTCTTTAAAATCATCTGATAAAAATAGTATGGGAGATAGAATTAATTATAATATAAGAAAAACAATATCTTCCACATTTAAAAATGAAAATCATTCTAATCATCTTTATAATCCTTGTTTTTCAAATAATTATGCTATTACAACTGGTGATGTTCAATGGATATGAACAGAGTATGGGATGGTCTAATAGTTTAGTATTTGAGGTAGAAAGGTAAGTTTATATACTTAAACCAACATATTGAATTAACAATATAAATGCTAATAATTTCAGTAGGTATAGATAAGAATGATCGAAAATAATAATCATTAATAAGCATTACAGTCAAGAAAATGTAGACAATCTAAATAAAATATACAAGTTAAACAAACAAAGATTTATCAGTAAAAGAAAAAAAATTCCTAAGAAGCTAAAGGAAAGATTTAAAAATCTTATTAACAAACGAGCTATGCTTCGTAATGCTCAAATTAAAAAATAAGTAATTATTTCGGTGTTGTGAGTTGATTTGTTTAGGAATAGAAGGAACCGCTGAGAAAACAGGGATTGGAATTGTTGATAGTGATGGAAAGATATTGGCAGTAGTTGGGAAACCGATGCTTCCAGAAAAGGGCGGTATTCATCCAAGAAAAGCAAGCGAACATCATAGTCAATGGATTCCTAAATTAATCAATCAAGCATTACAAGAAAGCCATTTCAGTCTGAATGAAGTTGACTTAATATCATTTTCTATTGGACCTGGTCTTGGACCTGCTCTTAGAACCATTGCAACAGCAGCAAGAACATTATCATTAGGATTGAATATCCCAATTGTTGGTGTTAATCATTGCATTGGACACATAGAAATAGGTAAATTAGATACTGGAGCAATAAATCCACTCACACTTTATGTTAGTGGTGGAAACAGCCAACTAATTGGTTTTGAATCAGGAAAATACAGAATTTTTGGGGAAACATTAGATATAGCTATTGGAAACTGTTTTGATCATTTTGGAAGAGAAATTGGATTGAAACATCCTGCAGGACCAATTATCGAGAAATTAGCTAAAAAAGGAAGCTATATTGACTTACCTTACACCATCAAAGGTATGGATTTTTCATTTTCAGGTTTACTAAGTGCAGCTATTCGTAGTTTTCAGAAAGGAATAGCTATTGAAGATATTTGTTATAGTTTGCAAGAGACAGCTTTTTCAACACTTGTTGAAGTCTCAGAAAGAGGGCTTTCAAATACAAGAAAAGATGAATTGATGGTTTGTGGTGGTGTAGCAGCAAATAAAAGGCTCAAAGAAATGCTATCTGCAATGACCAATGAACATTACACAAAGTTTTACATGCCAAAAATGAAGTTATGTGGGGATAATGGAGCAATGATTGCATGGCTTGGGATTTTAACCTATAATAATTATGGACCAATGGACTTAAGCTCTACAAGTGTTATTCCAAAGTACAGAACTGATGAAGTGGATGTTGCTTGGGTCAAGTCAAGATCATCTTACCTAAAAATCCCAAAGAATATGGTAGATAAAGGTGCAGAAGCTAACATTTACCTAACTTATTGGATGGATGAAAAAGCTATTAAAAAAGATAGAATATCTAAATCTTACAGGATAAAGGAGTTAGATGAAAAACTTAGAAGAAAAAGAACCAAAAATGAGGCTAAGTTACTAACTTACATTAAAAATTTAGGGATAAAGACACCAGTACTTTATAACATCGATTTAAAGAATAAAAACATTGTAATGGAGCATATTGAAGCCACTCTTCTTAAAGATATTTTGGATAGCGTTTTTAATAATCCTAAGTATTCAATTGAATTATTCCATATCTTCAAAAACATTGGAAAAACAATAGCCATTTTACATAACGGTAACATAATACATGGAGATCTTACAAGCTCAAATATATTTTTAGATAAAGATTCTAAACCAATTCTAATTGATTTTGGTTTAGGCAAATTTTCAAATCTTATAGAAGATAAGGTTACAGATCTTATGGTTTTTAAAAAATCATTAAAGAGTGTTGATAAAAGATTATTTGATATTTTTTTAAACGGTTATTCTATTAAAACTAAAGATGATATTAATGAAATATCTAATAAAATGATTGAAATTCAAAAAAGAGGAAGATATCATACTTAAAATTTAGATTTCGTTTATCTTTTACATTTATATAATTAATAAAATCTATTAAACTTTCTATATGGTTGTAACTTAATATATATTTCTATAATATAAAATTACAGATATTAACATCTAAATGATGCTACATGTTTTCATATAGGCTGTGTAAAAACGACATGGTTTTTGGAAATTTAAATTTTCTGATTTCGCCCATGAAAAATTTAGACCATATAGATAGTATTGATCTTTTTGGCTTAGTTTTTTAATTTTCCATTTGGAAAAACCATGCTAAAATAGTTAAGCTTTGTTTAATATGCAAAAAATAACTTGTAGTAAAAATACTTTAAAACAAAATCCAAATGTTTAACGATTATTTTTAACATTTTTAAAAAATTTTTTATTTTTTAAAGTTAGAAACGGAAAATCAAAGATTTTCCTAAATTCACTTTGCGAATAAAACGAAGTTTTCTTTATTTTAAAGCTTTAATAACTCTATTCATTGATATTTATAAGATTTTAACTACTATTATCAGAATAAAAGCCCTTAAAAATCTATCTAAATTTTGTCCAAGATTCATCTGATTTACATGGTATTGTATTCAAGTATTAATAATTAATACAGATTTATTTTCATTTTGTGATTAGTTATGATGTAATTTTAGATTTAAATATATGTGAAATGAGGTATGATATGAAATAAGCATGGATAATGCTTGGAAATTCACTTAATTTCTAACACCCTATAATTTTATAGTGCCCTCATAAATCTAAAATTTAAAAAAAATTTGATCAAAAGAGTGTATAATATTCCACAGATTTAAAAAGAACTTGATTTATTTATGAGCAAAATAAAAGATTAATTTATCTTTTTCTTTCTTGTCAAGTCGTGCAAATCCAAATCTTTCGAATTGAACAATATCTCCAACATTAAGATCTCTTACTGCAACCTCACATAATCCTTTAATTATTGAATTATCACTCATCACGATCTCAGCATTTATGTTTTCATTTACTGGAACCCATTGAATTATTTTAGCTTTTTCTTCTCTGGCTTGTTCAAATGAACTACTATGGAAAGTAGCTTGACCATTAAAAATCGTGATGTTAATAGTATCCATTAATCTTAGAAGACCATCCTTTAAATCTTCCATTGGTATGTATACTTCGCCATTAAAAGAAAGTTCACGGTCTCCTCTTTCTAAAAAATCTGGATGAAGAGGTCTTTTAATTTTTAGGGAATTATTTTGTGAAAATTTTTTATTACTCTTTATTTGGATTTTTACAGGATTTGAAACAAAAAAATATCTGTTTGTAAATTTCTCTAGAATTTTTCTGTTAAGTCCATATATTTTCTTCCAACTAATGCTTGAATCAGACATTTTAACTCCAATCTCAAGCATTAAATCAATTATTGTTTTGGCTTGAATTCCTCTTCTTCCCATTGCTCTTAATGTTCCAAGTCGCGGATCATCCCAACCAGTATAGGTTCCATCTTCAATACCTTCAAATGCTTTTGATGTACTTAATGCCATGTCCTCCATTTTTAATCTTCCATAGTGGATAAATTCAGGAACTTTCCAATTTAAATGCTCATATAAATATTTCTGTTTTTCACTATTGGCTAAATGATCCTTACCTCTTAGTACATGTGTGATTTCCATTAAATGATCATCAATAGCTACTGAAAAATTCATCATAGGATAAACTCTATATTTATCTCCAAGTCGTGGATGTTTTTCATCTACAATACGCATAGCTACCCAATCACGAATAGCTGGATTTTTATGGCTCAAATCAGTCTTCACCCTTAAAACAGCCTGACCTACTCCCATTTCTGGAAATTCATTCCATAATTCCATGTTTTCTTCAACAGATAAGTTTCTACATGGACATGGTTTTGATTCATCCTTTAATCTCTTAAATTTATCTTTAGTACATGTACAAACATAAGCCTTAGAAAGTTTTATAAGTTTTTCAGCATATTCATAATAAATAGGAAATCTATCACTTTGGTAGACTACTGTATCATCTATTTCAATTGTTAACCATTTAATGTCTTCTTCAATCATTTTATATGCAGGTTCATATATTCTTTTTGGGTCTGTGTCTTCTATTCTTAACATTAACTTTCCATTGTATTTTTTCACATACTCGCTATTTGGTACTACTGCTCTTGCATGACCTATATGTAAGGGACCACTTGGATTTGGTGCAAATCTCATGACCACCATCCCATCAACATTCTTCAAGTCAGGCAATCCCTTTTCTGTTTTTTTCTTTTTTTCAGTTGTTTTAATTCCTAAATTAGCTATTTCTATCTCCTGATTTTCAATATTTATTTCATTGATGTTTTTAACAATTGAATTTGCAATCTGACCTATTTCTTTAGCTTTAGACCTAAGTTCACTATGGGTACTCATAATAGAACCAACAACAGCACCAGGATTAGCTTTACCCTTGTGTTTTTTAGCATTTAAAAGTCCATGCTCATAGACAATTTTCTCTAAATCATTCATAAAATCACTTAAATAGAATTAAACTTTTTTTAATATGCTCAACATTTTTATTAAATCATGGATCTATGTGATATAACTTATTTATTATATATAATTATTTAATTTATAGTCATTTTGTATTTTATAGTCATTTTGGAAAAGTTTGTCATTTTATGAAATATTAATATTTAATATAATTTATTTAAATTTGATTTAAAGAATTAAGATATTTTTCCTCATTATAAACTGGAACAACAGTAAAAGCTTTAACATCATCCATTAAAATCATATCCCCTCAATTTAATTATTTAAAAAAAAATTAACAAACTCTTGGAACGGGATCAGCTATTGGAGCTTCTAAAATCCGTGTTCCTCCAACTTGTGTTTCAATTAAAACTTTACTACCTTTGACAACCTCACCAATTATTTCAGCATCATGCCCATAATTATCCTTTTTAATAGCTTTAAGAATTTCATAAGCATTTTCTGATTTAACACCCATCACAACCTTACCTTCATTTGCAACCTCATAAGGATCAATTCCTAACATATCAGAAATCGTTCTTACTTCTTCTCTAACAGGAATTAAATCATCTTGAAGCATAACACCTACACCTGATTTTTTAGCCATTTCATTAATTGTATTAGCTAAACCACCTCTTGTAGGATCTTTCATGGCTGTTACTCCCCCAATATCAAGACTTCTACTAATAATACTCCAAATAGGAGCAACATCAGATTTTAAATCTGTTTCAAAGTTAAATCCTTCTCTAAAAGCCATTAAAGACATCCCATGATCTCCTACACTTCCACTAACAATGATTTTATCCCCAACTTTAAGTGAAGAATCTTTAATAGCTTTCCCTCTCTGAAGAATTCCAAGACAAGTTGTCACCATAACCAACCCATCAAGTTTATCTTGTTCCATGACCTTTGTATCTCCAGCTATTACTCCAACATCAACTTCTTCACATGTCTCATTCATAGACTTGATTATTTTATCCAAATCATCAATATCAAATCCTTCTTTAATAATCATACCATTTGTAATAGCTAGCGGTTTAGCACCCATAACAGATACATCATTTATCGCACCAGCAGCAGCTATTCGCCCAATATTTCCACCTGGAAAGAATAAAGGATTAATCGTATGCCCATCTGTTGTAATAACAATTTCATTATCACCTAAAGGTATTGTTGCACCATCATCTAATGCATTTAAACCAATTCCTCCGTTAACACTCTTTTTACTAATATTTTTGAGTATGACCTCGGAGATTAACTCGCCCATAACCTTTCCACCTGCTCCATGTGACATTTCAATTTTCATTTTATCTTCTTTAGTTAATTTTTTTTAATTTATGCTTTTTTAATGATTATAATTTATTAATAAATACAATTCTATTAATACTTTTTTTTAGAAAAAATAATTAAGAGAAGCGACAATCTCCACTTAATCTCTTAATTTTTCATGTTTAGAGGATAATTTAATATGTTTAATTACTCTTGCCCAATTATTTTCATTACCCAATAGTTGTGATCATCATATTGTACATTTTCATCCAAAAAACCATTATATAGATCATCAAAATAAAAGTCAATGAACTAAAAGTCATCATTAATTATTTTTGTATTTACACTAAAGTGATACTGTAAAAAATCCGCATGATAGAGTAAAAATTTTGTGAATTTTACAATATCTTTTATTTCGATTTAAAATAATGTTTAAATGGAGTTAAACCTTTAAATAGGTATAGGCTTATGAATATTAGCATGATCAAAACCAAACCCATACCTATAAGTAGTTTGTCTTTATAGCCTTATATAGTTAATGATTTTGATTCAATAATAATTGAAAAAGATAGAATTCACTTTGTGAATAAACGGAAAATCAGAGATTTTCCTAAATTCACTTTGTGAATAAACAGAAAATCAGAGATTTTCTTAAATTCACTTTGTGAATAAACAGAAAATCAGAGATTTTCCTAAATTCACTTTGTGAATAAACAGAAAATCAGAGATTTGTTGCCAAAGGCAACTTAGAAAAGCTTGTTTTTCGTTTCCTAAGTTATCTTCGATAACAAATCAAAGTTTTTCTTTATCCTAAATGATAATGACATCATAACACTAATAAACTTTCATCAGTAAAAATTTGGGCAGTCCCTCAAGATTAAAACTTCAATAGAAAAAAGTCGATTCCAGTACATCGTTGACACAGCCAATATTATTAATGAATTTGGTAACAATTATTATCATCTTTAAAATGACTATAAAATTTTTGATGATTCTAGAAGTCTATCATCCGAATTTTGACAGAGCCGTTTTATATATACAATTCAACTATTTATTTATTCTAATCAATGGTTTAGATAAATGTCTTCTTGCTGATGTAGGTGTTTCATAATAACTATTTTCAACGAGTTCTCTATCTTCAACAATAGCTATTTTTTCTCCATCAGGAAGCTTGAAACCACATTTCCTACATTTAAACCCTTTTTTGAAACCTGCAGAAGTCATTGTTTTACCACAAATACATTTAGGATTCTTAAAGATTTGTTTCTTGTTTAAGGATAATATTCTGATTTTTTCAATATTGAATGTTCCACCACAACCAACACCTCCAAATAATTGAACTTGATCTCCTTTAATAAGTTTATTTATAATTTTTCTAAAACCTTTTGTTGGTTCATAAGCAGCAGCTTCTATTTCACCAAAATCATCAGATAATCTAAAGAAAACATGACCACCAGTAATAACATGAGGACTATCAACAACCATTCCATTTACGATGTAAGAACCATATTTCTCCATTTTATCTATTCTATCTATTTTTTTAAGATGCATATCGGTATGTTGATTTGTTTTAAAGATTGTAAAACAATCAATTGGTTCATCAACATTTAAAATATCTTTAGCTACTTTAAGTATTTCAGAAGATTCTCCTCTAATCCCATAAAGGACAGGACATAAAGTTTTTGGTTCAATAGCTATGTAATCATTATCAATATTTTCAAATGTTTTAGGATATGTTTTTTTATTCATCAAAATTACAGAATTACAATCAATAGCTCTTTTAGTTCCATGATTTTCTTTTATTCTGTATGCAATTAATTCATAGGTGTGATCTTTAAGTTGACATCCAATAGCAGCTAAGGAACCTATAATGCCTCTTCCTTTCTTGAATTTGTGGATTTCTGCACCAATTTCATTAGCAAACTCTTCAGCTTCTTCAATTGTTATAATTGAATGAATAACTTTAAGTGAGTAATTTTCCATCCTTTTATTAATTTTTCCTTGATAGAATACAACACCAGGATTTGTATTTTCACAATCTGTCATTGATAAGTTTTCGACATTAGAGAGAACTATTTTTTTAACTAAATCAATATAGTGATTGTTTGAAATAGCTATTTTAAATGATATTGCTCCATTTCCACGTGTTTTAAATCTTGCAAATGGATTTAACCGTATGAGGCGAGGAAAGCCAGTAATATTAATTTTATTCTCTTTTAACTTATTTATTATTGTTGTAGCAAGGTATGTTGTACACATTCCATCTTCTGAATCAGTATCATCAATACCTACATATAAAAAAATTATATAATCACCTTTTGATGTGTTCAATCTTTTTTCATTAGATTTAAGGCTGTTACTGTACAGCCAATATTTTCACCATTTAATCCAATGATAAGTTCTGATTCATCAAAACCTGCAAATTTTCTTGAACCAGAACATGCTAAAGTAATATTAGGATTTTTTGTTGTGTATGGTCCTGCTACTGCATCAGCACAAACAGATTGAATTCCTGCAAAATTAGCTTCAACCCTACCACCTAAGGTGTAAACAATGGCTTGAGAAATTAACATTCCTTGTTTTGGATTGGCAATTATTATAATAATGTCTGGTTGGAAGTCTGCCAATTCAAGTGGAGAGTATAATATTGCAAAGATTTTAGAATTAATCTTAGGTATTCTATCCATAGTCCTCTTTCCAGAGCCTACAGTTTTAAATCTACCTAATTTATAATAAAATTCACCAGTTTCAACTTTTATTGGCATATCATTTAATCCTAAAGCTGCTGAACCACCTTTACAACTTTGGTCTTCAGAGGTTCCGTAGAACTTTCTACCATTTGATGCTTTCTTTACCATTTCACAATGCCTTGATTTTTTATCTATTTTTTCAATTCCTTTAGGTATTTCATCCTCGTGAAATACAAGTTTAATAGCTATTGGAGATGTATTCAATCTTAAATTACTTTTTAACTCATTACTTACAAATTCATTATCTTTTAAAATGTCATCTTCCTCATTCATAGATATTCTCCTTTAATTGTTTAATATTTAATTTGAGAGAAAAATATTGTTACAAGTTTTGCTGTCATTGCTAAGAAGGTACCTATCGTTAGTCAGTTATTCTATCCTAAAATCCTCTTATGGACAACATGATCTCTTTTAATCTCCTCTAAATCCTGATAATTTTCTTATTTATGGTTTTATTATTATAGTGATAATGGTAATGTTTATCAATTATTAATCTTAATTATAATTATAAAAATTCTTTAAATCAAATTTAAATAAATTATATTGGATATAATATTTTATAAAATGACAAAC
>JAISZW010000166.1 GCA_031284445.1 Candidatus Methanovirga basalitermitum
TTTTGTGTTTAATAATGAATAAAATTTAGCTAATTCACTTTCTTTAACATAATCTAAATGTAAATCTGAAATATAATGAATCTTTTGCATACGATTACATTATATTAGTGCTTAGAACTTGTTCCTAATAAATCAGCAATGGTTTTTCCATCTTTAGTTTTAAAGTATAGTGGTCCTTGAAGCGAATTTTTGTGTAATAATTGTTGTGCAAGCCTTGAAAGCGAATACTCTTTCCCAAGATATTTCACTTTTCGATTATTTGTATCACTAACAACTACAGAAATACTTGAATCTAAAGTAAATGTTAAAATGTCTCCATTTCTAATTCCTATTACATCTCATGAATTGGTCCTGTTCTTTTGTATGGAATGATTAACTGTTTGGGGCTTATATTGTGGGCAGCAATTATCGTTTGAGTCATTCTTATAAAGTTTATAGTCATCAAAATAATCTTCATTAAATTCTTTTAGTTCATCAGTAGAAATAACTTCACCTTTGAGTCCTGATGCGATATCATCGATAAGTTCACTAAGTTCTTGATCATCCTTAATTGAATAAATTTCTTGCCCATTTATTTGATGGATATTATTTAGACGTTCTATTATATGTTTTAATTTTGCATCTTTTTCTTTTTTATTTGAAGCGCTTTCCAATTTTATAAGTGTAATTAGTCTTTTGATTACAAAGCCACCATGACCATTAAGTGAAAAAAAATTAAATCTTTGTTCCTTTTTCTCAGTTATACCAATTTTATATATTCTGTCGATTACAGTTTGTAATATATATATATATATATAAATTTTCCCTATCCATTTATAATATTATTATATGCCTTGATATGTAATACCAATCGGATTAGTTCCAGGAATCGGTTATGGTTGTATGGCACCATTTTCGACAAAAATTGGTGGTCGAACTATTCAAAGAACATTTGGTATTACACTAACTTGTTTATTTATAGGAATTATTATTTTTATTGTAGAAATGTGCAATGGATTAGATATTACTTCGTCATCTGCCATTTTATATTTTTTTGTTGCATTATTGAGTGGTATCTTTTGATATTTAGGAAGTTATTTTGAATTTAAGGCAATTAATAGTGTTGGTGTAAGTAAGGCAATGCCGTTTTCCATGGTGGGACAATTTGTGACCGTGACATTGTTTTCTGCATTCTTTTTTGGTAATTGACTAGTATCTCCAGCTCGGCAAGTACCATTAGGACTAGTATGTATTTTGATTATTGTTTTAGGTATTTTACTTATTCGCATGACACCAAATGTAACATATAACAAATTTGAAAAAAAATCAAATAAATTCCCAATTTATATATTATTGTGTGCAGTCGGATTTTCTGTATACACAATTATTCCGGAAATTATTCAAAATTTAGGCGATTCAAGTAGTTGAATTTATGGTGGTAATTTTTTTATAAATCCTAATAATAAATTATTCTCACATGGTTTTGATGAAGGAATGATGTTTCCACAAACTTTAGGAATGTTTATTCCTGCATTGATTATGTTATTAATAACAAATAAAAAAGAACATGTAAATTATTTTATTGATAAAAAAACATATTTAAATATGATTCCAGGATGCTTTCAAGCAGTGGGAAATTTATTCCTAATTATTTCTATTTTAGTTAATACAAATGCGGTCGCTTCGCCGCTATCTGAATTTAGTATTGTTGTCGCTACACTACTTGGGATGTTTTATTTAAAGGAGAAAAAACCAAAACCATTTAACACAATCACCTTAATTGGTCTTACATTAATTTTCACTGGTGCTTTATTATGTGGATTTAGTGATTTCATATTAAAGATTAAATAATTATTTTAAAAAAACTATTCTATATATGGTATATGTGTTTTTTGAAATACAATTGAAAGTGTCCCTAAATTGAGATACAACTATTTTAAATTATTACGAATAAGAACATCAGAAATATTTTCAATTTTATCATCTATCTTGTCGAGTCTATTAAAAATTTGTTTATCATTTTCTTCTAATCCATCAATTCTTTTGTTAACGACTGTAAATCCTGCACGCATTTCTACAGCTAAGTTGTTAACAGTCAATGCTAACTGATTCACGGTCATCGCTAGTTGGTCAAGCTTTGTTCCTTGTTGACCTACAATCATGGCTAATTGTGCCACTGTTATCTTTGGTTGTTTGGGTTTTTTAGGTCTTTTTGTAGTTCTCATTCGTGGTTTTCTCTTTTTATTATTCATTATAACACACTCCACAACTTTGTTTTCAAGTTCCGGGTGATCTTGATATTTTAAAACTCTAACTTTCTTTTTCTCCATACATATATAAGTCACCGCAAAAGTGTTGAAAATGTTCAAAAACTTTTTTGTTGTTATATTTATATAACAAAAAATTTTTATTTGATACTGTCAAAATGGGTGTTTTGGACCAAAATTGAAAGCCATTTTTTTGTACTTTTTAGCTTTTTTTAATATTTTAAAATGATTAACTAGCTTATAAAGCCATTAATTTAATTGGAGCATAATTTGCCCAACCAAAGCCAAAATAGTGGCTAGACAGGGCTTTAAAGTGGTTTTAAGAGCATTATAGAAATCTAGCGATGTGTATTTTTACTATTTTAGATTGTTTCTTGCAAATATCAATTCATGTCTTTCTAAAATTTCCGTATGTTTATTTAAGATATCTTCATGTCTCATAAGTATTTCTGATCTTGAACGATGGTTTTAACTTTAATACCAGAAAAATATTGGTTAATAGCATTAGTTTTTATTGCTTCACAAACAATTTGACAAGTGTAACTCTTCATTTTTCTTTAGAAAACTAAAGTGTTGCAGCTTTTCAATTACTTGATAAACCTATTCCCTGAAGGTATGTAAGTGCACTTGCTGCGGTTAAAGTGCCACCGCTTGTTGAAACAGTAGAACTAGTATTTTCA
>JAISZW010000183.1 GCA_031284445.1 Candidatus Methanovirga basalitermitum
AAATATTTTTCAATATTATCTAAAACAGTTTTATCTCCAATTGAATTAAATAACTTTAAAATAATCTCTTTAAGGGTTTCACCATCTTCTAACAAATTATTTATTTCATTTTCAAGTAATTGTTTATCTCCTTTATCAATTAAAATCATTATTTTCTCTTGTAGTTCCTTATGGATCTTAAAATAATTGAAAAGCCTTCGTATAATCCCTAAATGGTTAATATGAATTTCTGCATTTACAGATAATCTTTTAAGTGAATCATAAACCATAGCTATTATTTCAGCATCTGCTTGTGGGCTTTTAGCACCAATTAATTCACAACCAAACTGCCAAAACTGTCTAAATCTTCCTTTTTGAGGTCTTTCATATCTAAAACAACTACCAAAATAATATAATTTTATAGGTTTCAGACTTTTTTGTAATGAATTAATATATAATCGTGCTACTGGTGCAGTAATCTCTGGACGTAAAGCTAATTCACGCTCTGATTTATCTTTAAAAGTATAAAGTTGTTTAACAATTTCATCACCCGATTTACTCGTAAATAAAGATAAATTTTCAAAAATAGGTGTCTTTACTTCTTTATAAGCATAATTCTCAAATATCTCTCTTAAAATATTTTCAACTTTTTTTCTATTGCTCATTTCATCAAATAAAAAGTCTCGTGTTCCTCTTGGTCTTATAAACTCCATAAACAATCTCCATAAAATATACTACAAATTGAGTAATTATTAAAATCCAATTAAAACAAAATAAACTATTCATTAATAATATTTTTTAAATGGTATGATTATAATTTGAAATATGTAGAATATAAATATTGTTGGCTGGGAAATAATCATTATTTCTCTCAAAAAATAGTTAATAATTAGGTTTGTAAATTGCTTTAACTTGTAGTGATCCTCTATTGAAGGAAAGTTTGGAGTTTTAGGCCTATTACTGAAACTTTAAAAGATAAAGAAGGTTTTGAGACTTTAAACCGTGAAAGTGTTCGTTTAGTTTTTAAAAAAGTGGATACTGTAAAACATCCACATGATAGAGGAAAATTTTTGTGAATTTTGTAATATCTTTTGTTTTGATTTAAAATGATGTTTAAACACAATAAAAATCGAAGCCATCTACAGATCTAAATAGGACATTAACGAAAAAAAAGTATTCATATAATAATAGAAAGAATTTTTAAAAGAAAACAAATGAAATAAAGAATAATTTCGATTTGTTATCGAAGATAACTTAGGAAAATCTTTAATTCTCCTAAATTAAAAGTCTTCGACTTTTAACAAACAAATTTTTCTAAGTTGCCTTTGGCAACAAATCTTTGATTTTCCGTTTCTAACCTTAAAACTAAAAAATTTTTAAAGTAAATGAGTATTTAAAGGAGAATATTTCTTAAGTTGATAGCATTCTTATGTTAAGTGGCTGTGTCAACGATGTACGGGGATCGACTTTTTTTTCTATTGAAGTTTTAATCTTAAATCCCTTAGATTAGGAAGATATAGATTAAAAATTCTTAATTTTTGAAATCAATAGCATGGATATCTAATTTTAAAGAAACCCCAGAAAAATTGAGCAATTTCAAATGCAATAATATAAATCTTCAATGACTAATCCCATTGATTTTGACACATCCGAAAATGCCATTAAAGATACTTAGCATTTGAAAACATTGAAAATGCCAGTAACATGATCGACCTTGAAAAGGCAATCATAATTTTTGACAGACTCTATGCATCTAGCGAGCTTTTTATACAATTATTAGGTAAAAATAGTAAATTTATCTTCCGATACTGAAAATATCTATAAAAAAGAAAGAAAAGAGATGAAATCCGATGATGAGTATGTTGAAATCAAATTAAACAGTATTAGGATAAGGAGTATTAAAAATGAAGAATTAAAAGCAAAAGCAAAGCAAATGGGCAGCTAAATTTAAGAATCGTGAATGTGAAACTGAAAACATGTAGAATAGAAACTATAATAACTAATATTTCCCAAGAATTAGCATCACCACAGAATTAAAAGAATTATACTGAGAAAGATGGCAAATAGAGAAAGAATATGATGTATTAAAGAATAAAATCCATATAGAAAACTTTTCAGGAAAAAGGCGAATAATCATAGAACAAGACTTCTATTCACAAATATTCCTACATAATACACTAATATCCATTAAAACAAGATGTAACCAAAAGATAAAGAAAACTTCGTTTTCTAATTGAACAAGTTCAATAAAGAAATATAAAAATTGTGGATATGAATACAAGATAAATATGAACTTATTGGCTGGTAAATTAAAATGAATACTGTTTAAAGTAATATTCATAACTGAAAGAGGAAAGAAAGAAATTGTGGGAATATTTGTATGATATGGCGAAAAGATATTTGATAAAAGCTAAAGAGAAGCTATTTACAGAACGAAATAGGATATCAACGAAGAAAAATTATCCATATAATAATAGAAAGAATTTTTAAAAGAAAACAAATGAAATAAAGAAAAATTAAAGGAGAAATTTCTTAAGTTGAGAGTTGGAAAAATATAAATGTATTTTTATATTAAAAACAATGTGTCTCAAAAATATGAAAAATCAACGGAATCCCCATAGAGATTCAACATGATATACCATAAGATTTCATATTTTTTCCAAAAGTACATCCAAATTAAAAATTAATCATTAAAATAAAGATAAATGATTCTTTAAATTAAAAAATAAGTGATTTCCAAAGAATTAAAAAAATGTGATTTT
>JAISZW010000184.1 GCA_031284445.1 Candidatus Methanovirga basalitermitum
CCACGTTTTTGGATCTCAAAAGACTTACATTTTGGACAATAAACACCATCAGCCCAACGAATGCTTCTAAAAAGTTCCAAAGCAATCTTCAGGCATAACAAACATATCCATATTATCAAATAAATTAATCATGAATTATAATCTATACAAAAAACTAATATATACTTATGCACTATGTTAGGTTCATGAGCGTTCTTTTTTATAGATAAATATCTCCAAAGAAGGCATCAATTTCTCATGATGATTAGAGACTATTGTTAATTATTTTAAAATATTATTTTTTTACAATACATTTATATAGTACTTGTGATATATTACTATGTATGAGTAAAACACAAACAATATTACAAATTCAAGGAGAAACTATTTACATAGTTAAATCTACTGGAGGGTGGAGCCTAATGATAATGCCAGATGAAGTATTATTGGATAACTACCACAGTAAAGGAGGGCATATTCACCCAGAACCAGAAGAACATAAAAATGAAATAAAGATACGATTTAATACACAACCTGAAAACATAAATATAATTGTAAATCACATTAATCAAAATAAGAAAGTAATAATAAAAGAATTAATAAAGGAGTTGAAAAAATGATTATAACATTAATTAAAGAACAAACTACAAAAGAATACAATGACCAAATGAAAGCAAAGTATGGAAGTATGGGAAAACTAGAAACACTACTAGAAAAAACACCAAAAAATATATTATATGCTGATTTAAAAAACTGGAAACTTTTATTAGAAAATCCTGAGGAACCTATAAGACTGGAAAAGATTATAATTACTGATAAAATAAGTATAGGGGAGAATGAAGCACGGATATTAAATATTATAAAAAATGAAAAACCTAAAAGTATACGAGAAATAGCTACTAAAGTAAAAAAAGATCCAGCCAACATAACTAATAAAATAAATCTTTTAGCTGAAGAGGGTTTAATAAGTTTCAAAAAAGGAATAAAAAATAGTAAGATACCAGTTTTAAATTATGATAAAATAGAGATAGCTATTTAATAAAACATCATGGGTTATAATATGGGAACTAATAGAATAGAAGAAAAAAAGATGATAAGGGGATTTGGGAGGAAAAACACCTATTGATACATTAGATTTCAGTAGCCATACTTTTAACACTCCTGAAAAATTGGAATTATCCCTTAATTCATTCATCGATAATATAAGTAAAGAATACAGTATTAACTTACCTGATAATGATTTGTATGTTGATAAATTCTCTGAATTAATCAAAAGAATCTATGAAAAATTCAATGAACAAGTAGTTATTTTAGTTGATGAATATGATCTTCCCATTATTGATAATCTATCAAATAAAGAAGTACTGGAAGAGAATAAAGAAGTGTTACGGAGTTTTTACAGAGTACTTAAAAATTAAGCACTAAACTCCATATCAGTTATGAGGAAGCAATAGAGAGAATCAAACATTTTTATAATTGTTATAGTTGGAATGGTGAAGAAAAAGTTTATAATCCCTATTCAACAATGTTATGCCTTAAACATGCTAATTTCTTTTTTTCATTCCAAGGAAGTTAATAGCTTGTACTAATTCTCTAAATTCTTCTAATTCTTTTTCAATGACCTGTTCTTCAGTTAAAGTTCCACTCATTTCCCCATCAACACTCAACTTATCAGGACCTCTACCTACAATTCTTTCTTTCCCATCTTTAGAGAATATTCTTTCAGCATCTAAATTATGGATAAAAGATCTTCCTGGAATTATAACGGTGTCCTTAACTTCAGATAAATCGATATCATCAAGATCTTCCTTTGTTATTAAGCAAGCTATTTCTTTCTCTGTGGATATTACATTGACATCTTCAACTTCAATTTTTTCAAAAATTTTAGCAATATATGGACCAGCTATTTTAGATGAGATTATTGTAGCTTCACCAGTCACTTCTTGAATAAATTGTAGATATACTTCATTTCCATCTTTAGCTATTGCAAAAGGAGCATTAGTTTCAGGGTCAAAAACAGGAGTTCCAGTTACCCTAAGATTAAACTGTGAATTTATTTCTTTTACTAACTCCCCAAATTCATCTATTGTATGTGTTTCAACACCATTAAGAATAGGTGCATTTTTGAGTATAAGTCCTTGATTATTTGTATTTGCAAATCTCATTAGAATCATTGCTTTAGCACCCCAATCTTCAAGATCACTACATGTTTTCAATAAAACATCACCATCGTTTACTCCAGGAATTATAACAGAAGCTCCGTGAACCTCAATATTTTCTGAAAAAATCTTTAAGGCTTTTAAGGATTCAATAGAATTAGAGTCATTAACCCATTCTTTTCTAAGTTTAGGATCTGTACTAAAAACTGTGTAGGTTACTTCATCCACTCCATTGTTTATCAAAGTGTTAGCTATTTTTCCATCTTCAAATCCTTTCCCACTTGTATAACCAAGATGTGTAGATAGACCAAATTGTTTTAATGTAGTTGTTAATTCATTCAGATGAGGATAACAACTAACATCTCCTCCCCCACTAATATTTATTTTCAAGTCCTGATCTTTATAGTTTCCTAACATTAGTGTATTTTGTATCTCACTCATAACTACAAATGGAAGTTTAAAATTGTTTTTAGATTCTCTTAACTCTTCCCCACAACGAGAACAACCAATTATTCCAGGAGAACAGCTAACGCAACCTAAAGATTCTACTTGTTTGATCTTTTTAAAATAACAGTATTTACAGAATCCTCTGCAATCCAATCCAGGAATACCACCTATATCTGCTACAATTTGCATTTTAAATCCTTATTTTCCATGAAAAATTGGTTGATTAAATTTGTCTTATTAATATATTTCTATAATTATAGTTGAAAATTAAATAAAGATGTTTGCTTTGAAACTTTACTATGTTTAGATTTCTTTTTATCTTTACCATCATCATGCCCTTTTTTGCTATCTACTTTTGAATCTCCAATATTTAACGAGTCAAACAAGTTATTTTCAGTATTAAGCTTTGATGAAGTATTATTTGCTAATAATTCGGATTTTTCTTTCTCTTTTTTTGTTACAATCTTTTTTGGAATCTTCTTTTTTCTAAATTTTTTTATTTCATCATCATCAAGAGATAAAAAATCAGAAATATCCCATGCTAATTCATCGTCTTGAAACATTATCTCAAAGTATGGAAAACTTGCAATAGCTTCAGAATCAGGAATATGAAGTTTTTCAGACATTTTTCCTGCAATGCTATCTCTTAAAGCTCTTTTTCCTTTTGTTCGCCCCATATAAGTAAATGCTGTTGGTCCTGTTAGTTTAGTAAATTTTTTATATGTTTCATCTTTAGATGAAGCAACACCAACACCCATAAAATCAGTAGCATATCTCCAATAAGTGTAATTTCTCGTGTTTCTTGCTCTTGAAAAGTAAACATCACTTTCAGAAATCATCTGATATGCTTTTTTCAGCTCACTTTTTTTCTCATATTCTCTTGGAATATTCTCAGCAATGTACTCTAAAACAAGTGTTGGATCCTCATCAAGGCGAAGTGCTTCCTTTATTTTGACTAAATCCTTACTTTTTAAAACCCTTCCCACACCATCAAATATCATGGATACATTATCTTTTTTTGAGATTTCAGCCAAATCATCCATAGTTAAAGTTTTACTTCCTTCAGATGTAGATTGGAATGTGTTAAGAGCATATCTCATATCTCCATTAGAATTTAAAGCTAATTGCTTAATGGCTTGTGGGGTTGCATCAATTTCTTCTTTAATAGCTATTTTTTTAAGTAATGCATTAATAGAATTAGTATGAACCTTACCCATTTTAATAACTAAAGTTTTTGTTTTAATTGAGGCTAAACGTTTACTATAAAAATCGTTTGCCATCATAACCATTGGATGCTTAGTTTCATTAATTATACTCCCAATAGCTCTTATTCCACCTCTATCATTTGTTCCATGTATACCATCTACTTCATCTAGAATAATTAACTTATATTCTTTTTTAAACAAGGATTGAGTGCTTGATGACTCCCCTATTGTTCTTTTAATATCATCAGATCTACGTTTATCACTTGCATTTAATTCTATATACTCACTAAATTCATTAGCTATTATGTGTGCCATCGTTGTCTTACCTATTCCAGCTGGACCTATTAAAAGAATTGGTTTCTGCACTTGGTTATTTTTCCAATTATCAACCCATTTTTCAATCTCTTTCTTTTGTTTGCCATTGCCAATAACATCTTTAAAAGATTTAGGTCTATATTTTTCAGTCCATAACATAGTTTCACATTTTAAATTAAATATTAAAAATGTTAATTTCTTATAAAAATTTAGTTAACATAGCCTCTAATTGTATTCTTGGATTAGCTCCCTCTCTAATTCTAAAATCAGTATTAGCTATTCCTTCAATTAAGTTAATATACAGATCAGAATTCATATCCCCTTCCATTGCCCTTCTTGATACATCCCTGTATATCTGATTTATTAAATCTTCTCCACTTGTTCCTTGTAATATAAGGATTTTTCTTAAAACATCCCTTGAACCCATAAAATCACCAATTAATGCTTTTGTTATCATATCAGTAACGTTTTGTGGTTTTGCCTTAGAAATAACCTCATGAATATTATCATCACTAATTTTATCTCCTATTGAGGCAGAAGCTTGTAAAATATTTATCGCCTTTCTCATATCACCCTCTGCAAAGTATACAATAGATTCAATAGCTGAATCCTCATATTCTACTCCTTCTTCATTGGCAATAGTTTTTAATCTATTAATAACTTCCTGACCCTTAATTGGACTGAATCTAAATATAGCACACCGTGATTGAATAGGATCAATTATTTTAGACGAATAATTACAGGACAATATGAACACGGCTGTTTTAGTATACATCTCCATTTCTCGTCTAAGAGCATGTTGAGCATCCTTTGTCATGTTATCCACTTCATCTAAGAATACAACCTTAAATGGAGCTCCAACTGGTTTTAATCTACAAAAATCTTTTATGATTGTTCTTACTATATCTATTCCTCGTGCATCTGATGCATTTAATTCAAGAAAATTTTGACGCCAATATTCACCAATAGCAGATTTTACAAGTGCTAAAGCGGTTGTTGTTTTTCCAACACCTGCAGGCCCTGTAAACATTAAATTTGGCATCCCATCATCATTTCCAATATATCTCTTCAATACATCTGTCACATGATTTTGACCAACTACATCATTTAGACTCTGAGGTCTGTACTTTTCTACCCAAGGACCATTCATTATATCACCCAGAATTAATTAAAAATAATGATAATATTAGTTAGTTTTAGTTTATATATTCTTTCTTTATCCCTTGTTTAGGTGGTGACCCTTTTAACTACTGATGTTTTTGTGTATATGGAATGTTAATAGTTCTTTTAAAGACCATGCATGGTCAGTTTCTCCTACAGGACATCATTGATGTTTATTTTATCATATTTTCTCCAGATTTTGCCTTTTATGATTAAAATTAAGTTTTTTTAAGAAGGATGTGGTAAGTGAGATTATATGTCATTATCTGCAAAGTTAGATGATATTGTAACCATTCGTCTTCTTTTATAGAAAGATATTGTTTTTCTTGTCTTCTCTTGTTTTCTTGTCTTAAGTTTAAGTTCTCTCGCTCGTTATGATGGAGATTTGAGAACTGTCAATACCATCTGGATTTCCATATCTTATCTTTTTTGAAATATTGGCTAATTTTCGACCTACTCTTTCTTTTATTACTATGCACATATTTTAATTCTTTCATTGGGTAATTGAGATATGTTTTAGGTCTTATCAACATCTACTTCTTTCATTTTAAAACTTTGTTAACTTTTTCAATGTTCTGCTGAAATTTGCAACCATCTGCATACAGTATTAACTTCTAAAATATTTCTGCTACTGATCTAAACAATCGTGTCTTTTAAAAGCATTTTTTAAGAAGAAAAATAATTTCTTTTCGTCCACACCTTTGGTTTTTAAATTATATGATGTTAGTGTTTGCATTTGAGGACTTCTAGGCATTATTGCAAACATATTTAAAGAGTACCATTTTTGTTTTTATAAATGCCATTACCTACCACATTACCTTTTTCATATTTTACCATAATCCTAACAATCCTTATATTGGACAAGCAACATTCACAAAACTTGGTTTAGGGCCACATTTACCCATAGATAAACACCTCAATTTTTCATGTATATATCTATGAGCATAACTACTATATAAAACTTAAGTAATATAGAGCCTGTAAAAAATTGTGGAGTTTTTCCTTATATTACTTCATTTCCCAAAGAGAGCTAAATACTCCAATAATCCTTTAATTACTGAAAATCTTCGATTTTCATAATTACAAAAATT
>JAISZW010000238.1 GCA_031284445.1 Candidatus Methanovirga basalitermitum
AAAATCAAGCTACAATACATAGACAAAAACAAACAATACAAGAAAGACAATCCTCAAAACAAAAATAAATAATACACAACTAATAAAGATTAATAAAAAAGTAATAAAAAAATAAAAAAGATTAAGTTAAAAGAAATCCTCTTCAATCATTACAAGATTTATACAACTACCAAGCAGCATTCATAACACCAACTTTCCCAAGCATAATCTCTTACTTTAGTCATTACAGGATCCACACAAATAAAACTATTTTAATCACTATAATGTGCTACTCGAAGCGATAATTCCAACAATAAAATCATCCAAATGAACTCTTTGAAATAATATACCAACAAGTTTTGCAATCTTTGAAAAAACAAATGCTATTTTTCCTCCTGCAGGTAGAAAAGCAGTAGCATCTACAATCTCTTCAGCCATCGCAGCAAGCCCCTTACAAACCTGCCCATACAATACACCAACTTCCATACCCGATCGTATTGAATTAATTACAAGTTGTGTTAGAGCTTCTGTAATAAAACTAGCAGTAACAGCACAAAAAACAAAAACTATCAGAGTAACATACCAATATTCAGAATTCCAATCCTCAAATTCAGGACAAGCCGAAGATATAGCCTCTTCAATACCCATGAATGCAAATCCCGCGACTATTGCAATTAAAGCCTGAACACCATAAACAGCAGCACTCGCAACACCTGCAGACCACCCTGCAGAGGCTGCAGCTACCCCAATAAAAGAATATAATCCTGCTGCAGCAGGAATAACAATAGATAGGACTGTTATCACTACCAGAATTAAAGCTAGTCCCACCATAACACCAATAGCTACTGCTTCTTTTTTGGAAGCTGTATAAAAATCATTCCCAGCTTTTCCCGCACTATTATCCTTAAAATTTGTGAGTTCTGCTTGTAACCAATTGCTTTCATCATAGTATCCTCCTCCATATCCATGAGCACCATTACCAGTAATATTCACATTAGTTGTTCTTATGGTTTTACCATTATTGTATATTCCTCCACCATCACCTTGGGCGAAATTATATTGAAAATCACATAATTCCATGTTAATATTACTCCCATCGTTATATATGGCTCCACCGTCTCCAGTTACGGTTTTACTCGTGGTGAAGGCAGAAAAATAAGTGAAAAAGCTATCTGCAAGATTACAAACACTACCCCCATTATCGTTTGCTGTGTTGTTAGCAAATAGTGTCTGTTTAACTAAGAAGTTTGTTCCTTCTTTATTGTTATATAATGCTCCACCATTACCAATAGCATAATTATTATAAACACTACAGTTATTTAATGAAACATTGAAATGATTGTTATATACTGCACCTCCATTTTTTTGACAAATATTCTCGTGAAAAATGGAACTATTAATTAATCCTTTACTATTTTTATTGTATAATGCTCCACCATCACCTAAGGCATTGTTCCTATCGAATGTATTATTATCTGTGTTAAACACTCCATTTTCAGTATATATTGCTCCTCCATTACTAATTGTACCGTTTGCTGAATTAAACATGAATGTGTTATTGTCTATATTCATAGATCCTCCATTGTGGTATATTGCACCACCATTATCCCCAACATTCATTGTGAAGTTATTGTTATGAAAAATTGAGTTTCTACAGGATCCTAAATACAATCCACCACCATCATGTTCTGCTACATTACCAGTAAAATTATTATAAGAAGAATTAAAATCATTCCCAGTATAATAAACTGAACCTCCTTGATTTCCAGCAGTATTATATTTAAAAGAAGAGTTAGTTAAATCCAAAGTTTCAGCATTTAAAGATCTTAAAGCACCACCATAAGTTTGAGCACTATTAAATATAAAATTCGAATCATGAAACTTGATACCAGATGAATAAGAATCCACAGCACCACCACCTCCACTTTTAGCAAAATTATATACAAATGTAGATCTATTAAAATCAATGATATCGTTACCTTCATCAAGTAAGGCTCCTCCACAATGACTAGTTGTACTATCAGCAACATTCCCCGCGAAAAGATTATTATTTATTGGTTCTATTTTTCCATTGTTGTATATTGCACCACCACCATTATCTGCATAGTTAGATTTAAAAGAACAATTATTTAATTGAGTCATAGTACCTGTATTATATATTGCTCCTCCTTTTTGATAGTCATCGGCTTTATTGGTCATGAAATCTGTTAAAGACATTTCTAATTCGCCTTCATTGTATATTGCTCCTCCCCCACCTTTTTCCTGATCACGAACATTATCATCAAACACTTCATTATCATTAAAATATGAATCATTTATTTTTAATTTTCCTTTATTGTAAATAGCCCCACCCTTTAAACTACTACCATTCATCAAAAAAAGTCCTTCCAATTTTAAACTTGAATTAGATAATATATTAAATATCTGTGATTTACCACCACCATTTATCATTACAGCATTTTCTTGATGGTAAAAGCTATTATTTGAAATATTTTCATCACTATTATTACCAAATTTTTCATAATACTCCTTATAAGTATAATTGGTGTTATTATAATTTATCCATTGTTTAAATGGTGCAGAAGATTTTATTGTTAGGTTATGATCTATTGTTAAGTTTAGGTTATCATTGCTTGTGTAGTTACCAGGTACAAGCAGTATGGTATCACCATTTTTTGAATTAGCTACTGCATCCTTAAGGTTTTTATGTTCCTCATTAGGACCAACAACAATTGTACTACCAGTTAATAAGCCATAACCCATTTCAAATCCATCACGAATATCTTCACCCAGACTCCTTGCATTATTTAATGATTTAGTTATTTCCTCTCTAAAATCATTCCCTTGTTCTAGATTTAAATTAATATTATTTTCAAATGCATATAAGAATTGACCATTACCAGCAAATAATGTGAGTATTAAACAAAAACCAACTAACTTCTTAATCATAAACAATCATCACCTAATAATATTATTCTCCAATCTTTATTCTCCAATCTTCCCCATATCACCAGTTCGACTACTATAAACATTAGCACCACCTCTACCTGCACCATTACCTGAATATGAGATTTTATCTAATAAAAGTACTATTCCAGTACTATTAGTTGTTTTATTAATACATTTTATATCCTGACCACAGAATATTCCACCACCTCGCCCTGGACAATTATTTGATTTAAATGTAGTGTTAAATATACTACCATTAGTTTTACCCATTAAAAACATTCCACCACCATCTTGGAATGTGGCTCTGTTGTTTTCAAATAAATTACCTCCTCGACGACTATCATCCAAAACTATTTGACAATTATTGGCATGGATACCTCCTCCAGTTCCAGCAACATTATTTTTAAAATCTGTGGTGGTTATGTGTATATTTGTGTTAGTTGCACTTATCGCTCCACCAGTAGTATCTCCAGTATTATTATTTAACTCACAATCAGCTATTATAAGATTACCAGCAGTAGAGTAAATAGCTCCACCATCCTTATTACATTTGTTATTATCTATGTTACTAATTGTTATTTTAATAAAGTCTTTATTTACTATTGCTCCACCATAACCAGAATTAGCAACATTATCATTTATATTAGAAATATCTGTAATGTAGGTAGCTCCCTTATTATTATAAATAGCACCACCACCAGCAATATTTTCCGTTAAATTACTACTTATTATATTAACTTCACCATCATCATCATTAAACACACAAGCACCATTAACAGCAGAATTACCTGTGAACTCTGTATCTACAATATTAAAATCTTTAGTTCCTTTATTATATATTCCACCTCCTTTACCATAAACCGCTAAACTAGAACCAATGAATTTATTTTCTTTAAAAGAAGACTCTGAAATTGTGAATCCAGCACCACCAATAGTATATACAGCACCACCATTAGCATTAGCAATATTATTAGTGAAATTTGAGCCAGTAATCATAGTTTTTTTACCACCAAAAGGAGCATTATATAATGCACCACCAAAATAACCATAATTATTCTCAAAACTACAATTCACTATATTTAAATCAGTATCACTACTGAATAAAGCACCACCATAATAAGCATCAATCCTATTATTAGTAAAGCTAGAATTAACAATATTCACATTATCATGATTCAAATAAACTGCACCACCATATGAAGCTTTAGAATCCTTAAAAGAGCAATTAACAATATCCAAAGAAGCATTATCATCACAAAATAATAATCCTCCTTTATCAGAAGAACCATCAGCTAAACTAAGATTAACAAGAGTCAAATGACAATTAGTTTTCACAGCAAATATCCTTCCAGCAGAATCAGCACTAATACATGTATTATTGTTCCCTACGATCGTTAAGTTCTTATCAATAACAATACCGCGATTATCAGAACCAGAATAAGAAGATGAATTCAATAATATTGTATCATTATTCCCACTACTTGCTACTAAATCATGAAGATCATAATCATAATGAGATTCTCCATAAACACTCACAAAAAATACACTCAAAATCAGTATTAATAAAAAACTCTCATAAAAAACTCTCATTAATTAACACACTCCCAAAAAAAAATGCAATGTGTCAACTTAACTAATGAAAAATTTCTTAGGTTGACAGCATTGAAAAAAAATGAAAAATATTTAAATAATAATAAGTATCTACATTTATTTATATGCATGATACATTTATTTATATGCATGACTTAAGGTACAACTACTACCACCGTATCGAAGTTAACTACGATGTAACTTTTTTAGTGTACATTTAACGTAAAAGTCTCGCACGAATTTATTTTAGTCATTACAGGATTCATACAATTCACCTACTATTATTTATTTAATTTATTAATTTATTTAAACTTACTTTAAACTTACTGAACCTATGTAACGGCCAAAAATATCATATTCGCATCTTGCACTTGAACCTAAAGCTCCACAAAGGTCAAATCTAGCCTTTCCAGCATTTTTATAACCATTCTCTATGGTATAATTATTGAAGGTATAACTACTACCCCCATCAGCATATACTTTCATAGTGAATGTCACAGCATCAGATGGAAATGTGCCAGTTGCAAGATCAGAGCCACATGTTAAATGACCAGACCATGTTTGAACATTTAATCCTTCACTATTAAATGCATCACACTCATACCCTCCTGCATACCAATTTGGCCGATAAACTTCAAAGGTTGCTGCTGAAACTGCACTTGCACTACTTGCTACTATCAATAGTAACAAACCAATCGCTAAAATTTTTTTCATTATATAAATCACTCCAATTTACTTTTTTTTATTTTGAGATCACCATATTTTAGGTTGACCTCAACAGTACTATTGTCAAAGGTACTATATAAAGGTTGGCATTTTTTAGGTCAAACAAAAAATATCATTAAAGTATCATATGATGCTGAAACATGTTTAATTCATCATGACAATTTTTAATCACCGAAATTAAAGGAATAAAAAGATTATCAAATGAATAAATAGTTTTAACAATATTATAAGCTAAATAGTAAAATATTCACACTAAGTAACTAAAAATAAAACTTTAATTCTTTTAAAAAGAAATATAAACTATGTTTACACTATTTTTTAATCATGTTTTTTTGCAAAATTAGAGTTCTAAATTAATATTAACATACTTATGAAAATTCATGAAAAATTTTAATTTACAGGAAATCATAACTTTATCGATAAAGTGAATTTAAGAAAATCTCTGATTTTCCATCTTTAATTGAGTAATTTAAATAAGAAAAATTATTAACTATCAAATTATAATAATAATATGAATAATTTCTCTAAATAAATATACTACAACAGTTAATATTAAAAAACAAGATAGGAATGGAAATTAATTTATATTTAAACAAATATCCTATCTATAAAGAATCTTAAAAACATTTATTTAACAGCTGAGCATGAATAAACCTATAAAAAATTATACAATTCATCAAAAACAGCACAAATACAATATAAAAACATCATGAAAATTATAAATGAATTACAATAGTAAATAATTGTAAAGATAAATAATCTCATAGAAAAAGTATCTAATGAGCTTTGTTTTAGTTTTTTCACTTTCATTAAATATTCTCATAGAAAAAGTATCTAATAAGT
>JAISZW010000050.1 GCA_031284445.1 Candidatus Methanovirga basalitermitum
TTCACAAAACTTGATTTAGGACCACGTTTACCCATAAATAAACACCTCAACTTTTTCATGCATATATCTATGAGCATAACTACTATATAAAACTTAAGTAAGATAAAAGTACACTACCATTAATCAAAACTTTATAAAAAAGCTTAAAAAACAATAAAACACCATTACTAATGATTTCTTAAATGAATCATTTGTTCTCTCTTTCTCTATGTTAATTAAGCCAAGACACCAAAATAAAGCCTTAATAATGATTATTTAATAGAGCTATAATATATTTAAATACAAATAACACATAGAAAGGTAATAGATAAGCAATCTAGAAGAAACTATTACTTAAAACCCCCCAATACAAATAAAATCGAATAACTGGCTGATAAATTAGCTGAATATAAATCTTTTAGTTAATTGAAAGTCATCACGACCATATAATCAGAAAAATCTATAATAACCAGACAAAAAAAAGAGTGGATAGGCCAATAATAAGAAACAAAATCGTGAATGTTAAAAATGTCGATTTTTTACAAGCATAGTAATGATTTATTCAAACCCCAGAACTAAAAACATAGTAAATGACCACATATCATATTTATTAAATGTCCTATGATTCCCTGACAAAGTCCCAAATAAAGCAACAATCCTGGTCATTTCACAAAATTATCCAACAAACTTTTTAAAAAAAAGTTTGATCAAAAAGAATATTTAAATAAAGCAGGCAGAGGCAAACTCATATTAGCAACTTCAAAAGTACAAATATAGATTTCAAAGATTTATACTTATGAATTATAGGAATTATCCACAAAGGTATGCAACATATCATAAACATTCAGCCCATGACATTCAGAAAGCAGAATTCATCACAAGGGAAAAATACTAAATATGCTGCAAATGGAGAATGGGCTAAAAAAGGAAACAAATCATATTTCAGATATAAAATGCATATAAAAACAGTACACAGACCACCAATTAATAAGAAAAATCACACAACAGCTACCAAGATTCATGACTCTAAAAATAGACCTATCTGGAGAATATAGTAGCCTAATCATGGACAAAGGATTACTATGGAGTACATTTTAAAGCATATAATTCACATGATGGATCGAGCATCCATGAATACAAACCACTAAAAATAAAACAAAAAATACGAAACAACAAAATAAGTTCAAAAAGACCACCAGATGAGAGATCTTTCGCCGTGATAAAAAGAGTCTTAAAAAGTGGTCATGTACTTGTTAGAACACAGTAAGAACACATGTCAAAAATATGGCATCATGAATCTGTTATAACCTAAAATAACTGAAAACCATCCAAAAAAATAGTTCATAGCTAGCGAGAGCTATGCAAACAGTCAAAAACAAGCTAAATACATGGACAAAAACAAGAAAAACTACAAAGACAAACCTCAAAACAAAGATAAATAATATATAACTGCTAAAGATTAATAAAAAAGTAATAAAAAAATAAAAAAGATTAAGTTAATAGAAATCCTCTATTATGAGAGGGTGTAAAAAAGTGTGGAGTTATTTGGAAAAATTGACTTTTATTTATAAATAAACTTGAAAATTTTAGAAAAACTCCACAAAAATTTACATCCTCTATTATGAGTTAGACTTATTAATTAGATATTTTTAAAAACTTAAAAAATTGAATTTTAAAAGGGATGAGTATAATAAGTATAATTTACATATATAAGAAAAATAAATATATACTTAACTTAGTCTTAATAAAATAGGGCTGATTAATTTGATTGGTTTAAAAACTTATGGCTGTGCAAATTTAATTGAGAGTTTAAAAGGAAAGAAACCTTTTTTTATATGCACAACAGCTACAACAGCTACCTGTAAAATTCCAAAGATTAGTGGTGCAGGGGCAAGTACTGATCTTATGGTATACACTCCAGCTGGTGATGCTGAAATTATGGTCTTTGGAGAGCTTTTGTGTTGTGATGTTCCTCCCCAAACAATTTCTGATGGATTTTCAGCTCCAACACCAGCAATAATTACTAAAGGTGTAATCGAACTTACAAATATCCCATTTTTAATAGCTAATGCTGGATTGGAGATAAAACCTAATGTACCTTATATATCAATTAACAATGAGCCTGGTGGTGATGTTAGAACAGGAAATGCAGTAAACAATCCTGAAAAAATCTTTAAAAATGCTAAAGTAATAGCTAAAGAAATATCTAAGAGTTGTGATTATTTGGTTATTGGTGAGAGTATACCTGCTGGAACTACAACTGCATTAGGGGTTTTAACAGCATTAGGTTATGATGCAATCTTTAAAATGAGTGGGAGCAGACCTGAAAATCCTCATGAACTTAAAAGAGAGGTTGTCTATGAAGGAATATCTAAATCAAATATTAAAATAGGAAATTTTAGTTCATTTGATGCTGTTAGAACTGTGGGGGATCCTATGATTCCAGCTGTTGCAGGTATGGTTGTTGGAAGTAAAATGCCTGTAATTTTAGCTGGTGGTACTCAAATGGTGGCAGTTTGTGCATTTATTAAAAAATTAGGGATCGATTTTGACTTTTCAAGGATTTGTCTTGGTACAACTACTTATGTTGTTCGTGATAAAACAGCTGATTTAATTGATTTAATTTCTCAAGTTGATGAGATAGCTGTAAATGTTGTTGATCCTTGCTTTGAGAAATCTGAAAATGAAGGACTTAGAAACTATTTAAAAGGTTTTGTAAAAGAAGGAGCAGGTGCTGGTGGGGCTATACTTACAGCATTACTCTTAGGATATTCAATAGAAGATATTAGAAAAAAAATAGAGGAAGTTTTAGAACGAATATAGTATAAAACAAAGAATTATAATTTTTTAATGTAAATCTAACTCATCTCCAAGGTACTGTCAATATCATCAACTTAACGAAATATTTTTTATTGAGTTTTCTTAATTAATTTGCATCCAGTTTTAAACTTGCATAATTCTCCTTTTTTATCAGCAATCTTTTCCTGTTATCTTTTGAATACTTGTTTTTTTCTTTTTCATACGATTGTACTGGTTTTAACTTTAACAAGACTTTAGGATCTAAAAATTCTTAATTTTTGAAATCAATAGCATTGATATTTAATTTCAGAGAAATCCCACAAAAATTGAGTAATTTCAAATGCAAGAATATAAATCTTCAATGACTAATCTTGTTGATTTTGACACAGCCCGTATAAACTTTATTAAACTACTAAAGAATTATCATAAATAGTGATGATACTCCAGCTGTTAGTTTAGAACGAATAGGTAAAATTTTTAGCCAATCAATGTTAAATGTAGTTAAAAATGGTTTAATTTTCCTAAATGGAAATCAAAGTATAATCCTGTTCAATCAATGTACTTACTAATCAATCAGTAAAAATTGATTATAATGACAACATGATTAGATTTCCTTCAATCGACTGGATCAGATGTGTTAATTTAAGACAAATAGAAGGTAAAATAGCAAGGAATAACCTTAAAATATAAAAATGATAAATATTATACTATAATAAATTATTTTAACAGTCATGTGGAAAATTTACCTAAAACTGATAATTTTCATGGTATGGGCTTGGGTATCAAAGATGCAGCTGTTGTAAGTGATGGTTATAAAACAGATAAAATACATAAACCTCTTTTAGATGATAAAATAGCCAAATATAATAAAAAATTAGCTATTAGAACTAAAAATTATAAAATAAATACCAAAAATAGTTCTAAGACAAAAACCAAGCTTAGTGGTCTATATGGAAAGAAAAAAAATCAAATAATAGACCAAATACATAAATTTACAACCAAAATAGTTAGAAAGTTCGATGAAATTTTTGTTGGTGATCTATCATAAATTTCAAACTAAAAATAAAGATTTAGCTAAAAATATTAACAGGAAACATCTCCATGTTAATAATTTAAAAAAAGTTTAATTAGGTATAATATAATCAAATGAGCTGGATAAAATATATAAAAGAAGAATTTAAACTTCTTACCCCCACCAAGTTCTCTATTATCCAATAATAATATTTTTAAAGGTAAAATTAACCCTAATATAAAAATTATAAACCCAGGTAAAAATAATGGATCTTCAAAAATCAACATAAAACTCATAGAGGAAAGCAACCATTTAGCTGGTAGAAAATTCCATGAAAAGCTGAATAATAATAAAACTAAGTATCCTGCAGAGAATTGCTTCTTATCAGCATTCAACTCATTCATTAAATCAAAAAATACTGTAAATGCAATACTTAACAAACCATAACTTGTAAAACAACAAAGTAAAGCACTAATAACAATTAATACTACTTTCAAATAAATATTCTTAACGTCATGAATAGATATTAATGTTAACAGGCAGAAAAACATAGAAAATATAATATTTAAATTAAAGATATTAAAATCATTGAATAATGGACCTTTAAGGAAGAATAGTACATAAGGTATTTGACTAATTAAAGCAAATATTAACAGTCTAATTGAATATTTTTTTTTATCATGTGTGTATCTGAATCCAACAGCAATGAAATAGAAAAATATTGGGGCTGTTATTCTACCAATAAAATGAAAAGGAATAAAAAAAAAGGTAAAATCATCATCCGTGAATATATGGGGTATATGATCAATTAACATGGCTATAATAGCTATAATTTTAATTTGATACGAATTTAAGCCATTTCCCTTAATGTTATCTAACATGAACACAGATCCCAAAAAATTCTTCAGTCGGATAAAATCATGAGGTTCCCCGCCTAACCTCTCCTAAAAATGTTTCGTCTCATTTTCATGACAAAACGCTCGAGCGTACTTTCATTCTTTAGTGTTAAAGTCGTCGTTTGTTAAAAAAAGAATTTTAACTTCCCGAGATTTTTTTCTACACTATTGAGGTTGTCCAACAATTTTTAGGTTCACCTAAAAATATATTGATTTCTTTATGTAGGTATAAGAATGGTGATTAAAATAAAAATTACAATAATATAACACAGTTTCCAAACAATATAATTTTCCATATGAAATCTTAATGCATTAAACCTTTAAATATTAGTTATACATATTTTACTAAACAATGTATTAATCAGTAGTTCGTGAAGTATTAATTGTGTGCTGTGTATTATAATTTTATGAAAATAAAAAAAACACCAGATAGAATACTATTGAACCTTCTCAAATAGTATTATTTAATATCTTTGAGAATTTCTATTAACCTAAATAGAAATATTCTCAGATTTGCTACCAAAACATGAAAACCCAGAATTAATCATATAAATTCTAAATGAGTCACAAATGATTAGTAGCATTAATATATCATATATTTCACTCTCATATATAAAGGTTTCGATTAATCGAAACATGCTAAAAAGCTTTAAAAAACAATAAAATACAACTAAAATTGTTCATTAAATGAATCATTTGCTCTCTATCTATCTATCTATCTATGATAATTAAGCCAAAACACCAAAAATAAATCACAAATGATGAACCTAATATCTTGAAGATTTAATTTTTCTGCATTGTCTATTTTTCTGCATAATATTTTGCTAATTTTTCATCTACATCTTCTATCGTGTAGTATCTATTGTGAAAAATTATATTCCTAATTATAGGGCTTTGAAAAATAGGTTCAAATATCAAAGTTACCAATGCTAATTTTATAGTGCTTAGTTTTATAAAATACTTACAAGATTGCA
>JAISZW010000051.1 GCA_031284445.1 Candidatus Methanovirga basalitermitum
TCAAACCTTGTTGCCCAATACATCTATTATGGAATTATCACAGATACTAACCGCTTCTTTTATAACAATACAAGTTCTGACACATTTACATTAGTATCCAAACTTTATAAGATTATGGATAACCCGACGCCAATTTTACAAAAATTGAATGAGCGCTCATTGTTAGACATCAAATTCCAAGAATACATTTATTCAATTATTAATTTTGACACCAAAAAACATCTTGCTTCTTTACTAATCCCTAAACTATTGTTTAAAAAATATAAAGTTGAAGCTAGTTCGATGATTTGAACAATGAGTAATGTGGAAAATATTGATATATGAACTAGTTTATATTATGAGACAACTAATAAAGTTTGAAAATGTTCAATTCGTTCAAAGAAGATAGATATCAGACCAGTTGCACAAAAATTTAATGGTGGTGGTCACAAAAATGCTTGCGGATTAGTTTTAAAGAATGAGTCAGAATTTGCAAAGGTTATTGGCGAACTAGAAAAGATTAGTAAATAATACTTATCAAAACATTAGATAATAACTATACATGCTAATCCTGGTAAAACTCAATATCATTAAGATCAATTAATGATAGAGGTATTGGTTCTGATGACAATTCACCATTAACCAAAGTTATAAATCATAAATTGTCCTCAGGCACTTCTTCTATATGACATTGTACATTAGCTGCGTGAGATGTATCTCAATAATTTGACGTAGGGTCACCAATAGGTATACCATTTGCATATTCAATAGAAATTAGGTCATATTTATTTATTTTTTCAAATTCAGATATATCATACACAATAGAATATAAATTAGATCCATTTTCAAAATCCATTTCGAGTTTATTATTCTCTATTGCAAGTGCCCCCCCAATTTTAAAAAAAGAATGTCCTTCAATGTTACGGAAACACGCATTCGCAACCATACTATTGATGTAAGATTGTTTATTATAGGCGGATAAAATTTTATTATAAAAAAGTGCCGCATCGGATTCTTTTATTTCTTTTTTATTAGAAGTTTCGTTGATAACATATTCATACTTTCCACTCGGCAAGATAACAGCATTCTTTAATAAATATTCAATAGCTTGTTTTTGAGATTTAATTATGACTTTTTTATTACTACAACTAGTTAATGTTAAAGAAGAAGCAATCCCCCCCCCAATTAGAGCAACCGAAGTAATTGGTAGTAATGTTTTTAGTAGTGTTTTTTTAATCATATTAATATTATATATTAAATATAAAAATTAAACAAGCACGAAAGTATAAAAAAGTTTTATTTTTATTTATTAAAATACATTTTACTTTTTTCTAAATATTTAACAATTTTAGAATATAAATTTATTTATATTTCTTTATATTTTAATTTTAGCGCTTTACCAATTACTTCATTAGTAATTTCACCACTAAATGTTAAGATTGCATTCGAAATACTTTGTTGTTTTTTAATTGCTAACACGATATCATTTTCAAAATCATTAATGATTCTTACAATTATTTTACTAGTAAATTCACTGCTTTCTTTGGGATATAGTGAGCCAATATCTTGTAAAACAATATTAATTACTTTTTTATAAGCAAGTGCGAATGGGTGTTTAGGAGTGTTATATTCCTCAGTAATCTCGCTACCAAACCCTTGGTCTGCGCCTAAATCAAGATAAATTGAGTCTTGCGGCATTTTTTGAATCATATCTTTCGTAATGCGTAAGTGGGTTAAATCCCCAGGGATTGTAGTGGTGTTAATCAATACATCTGCATGTTTAACTTCTTCCATCAAGATATCAAAACTAGCATCCAGCACTTTAACGCCATGATCCTTAAACAATTCTTTATAACTATGATTAGATTCTAATATCGTGATATTGTGTTTATTTGGTAAGGCGTTGACTAATGCATGCGTAGTATATGAGTAATTAATAATTACATATTTTAAATCGTGTATTCTTTTTTTATTTTTTTCAACAAATTTTTTGAAAATACCTTTGGTATCAGTTTTTATCAGATAATCAAGGTAGTCATTTGCGCCAAACCTTGCTTTTAAAACCTCATTATGAAGCAACCACTCATATTTATGTTCGCGATGATACATTTCAATACCCAATGAAGTAATGTGATATTTTAAAAGTTCTTTTAAATATACAGGATTATTTGCTAAATATAGATTAGCTATCAAAATTTGTTCAGGACTTTTAATTTGCTTAAGTTCATCATTAGTTAATTCAGAAAGCTTTACGATAATATTTGGTTCATTAACATCTTTTAAGTGCTTAATGATGGTTGCACCATTTTTTTGATATTCTTCATTACCAATATTAAGTTCTTTGCCAATTTCTGTTTGGATAAATACTTTATGGTTATTTAATTTAACCAAATCCTCAGGCAAAATGCTAATATATTTTTTACTTTTATTTTCTTTTAAAAATACGATATTCATTATTTAATAAAATGGTTGATCAAAAAAAATAAACCAATCCCTACTCCTATCCCAATAATAATTACTAAAAAAATAATCCCTAAGTTTCTTAAATTTTTATTTTTAGGATTAACATTTGCATATTTTGAAACATCTGGTAGTTTGCTAAAATCAACTG
>JAISZW010000118.1 GCA_031284445.1 Candidatus Methanovirga basalitermitum
GAAATATTTAAACGGTTATGTTATGATTTATCAGCATTTTATTAATTACAAAGAAGATGCACCAGATAAAATACTCCAAACCATAATGAAAGAACGAACTATATCAGGTGCATGAGCGTGTTATGGTATTAAATAAGAATGTATAATGCTTGGAAATTCACTTGATTTCTAACACCATATATACTGAATAATAGTCCACAAATTATAAATACACTTTGTAACTTACTTATTTTATTCATTTTATTCCTCCTTAATTTTTATTTTAATAATTAATATTTCTCCTATATTTTATTCCATTGCTGTCAACTTAAGAAAATTATTTTTTTAAACTTTGATTGAAATTAAAAATAGAGTCTGAACAAGTAAGATTCAAAATAGAGATTTTAATCAAAAATCCTTAAGTTGACAGCATTGTATTTTATTCTGCATTATTTCATATTATCCCTCCTATGCATACTGCACCACCTCCCCATTAGGATTAGTAATAGTGGCTGAACCAGTAAAAGACCCATCAGATGCTGAGTAAAATTCTCATAAGTAATAGTTGACCCCTCACCATCATCCAACTCACCATTAAAAGTAATTGTACCATTATTATTACTAATGGTTTGTAAATGCTGTTTAAATGTACTATTAGGATTCAATAGGTTATTATTAATATTTGTAGTTCTTCTTTCTCTTTCTTAACCTGTGAATCATGCATATACATGCATATGTTAATAATAACACCTATTAACACACACAACATCAAGAACATTAACACTAAACCAACCCTCTTACTAAACACTATTAATCAATCCTCCTCCTCTTCTAATTTAATATTAGTCTCTCCATTCGTTAACTCAGATAGTCTATTAATTAACCTCTTTAAATAATCCTCATCATCCATACTATACTATTCCTCCCTCATACATACTAAACCTTATTTTCTGTTATCTAACTCCTTCTTCAACCCATCACAAAGAAACGTAAGAAATCAATACCTTCATTCCATTCATGATCAGTAACAGTTTTATTATTAAATTTCTTCTCAGCACCTAAATTATTAAGAATTTAAATATCAACATCTAAGTCAGAATGCTTATTAATATACTCATCTCTTAAATCCATGAAGAAATGCTCACATTCTAATTGACCAGCTTTATCATACAACTTATTTTGTAAAGATACATATTTAGTAAAAGTATTATTATATTTTGCTTCTAAATTCAACGGATTCATAACACTAATCTTACCAGCACTATTAATATTAATATTATTTAACAATATACTTAAACCAATAGTTCCTATTATCCTAGAACCACTATCACACCAATCATTCTCTTATTAACCATCATTTATCATTCCTCCCAAACATTATTCATCAATTATATTTATGATATTTAACAATCAAACGACTAATCAAATAATGAACCATGAAATACTCATGAGCCAACTTTTTTGTTCTTCCAGTTCATAAAATCATCAAACAATAAATAAACTAAAAAATTCTAAAGACTTTTACAACTATAAATTTCCAGAATAAAAACGATTATTTACCTATTTTTAGCAATTTCCAAATCACTTTGAACCATTTCTTTAACTAATTCCTTGAATGATACCTTTGGCTTCCATCCAAGTTCTTTTCTTGCCTTTTGAGAATCACCTAATAGTAAATCGACTTCTGTTGGCCTAAAATATAAAGGATCAACTTCAACTAAAACTTCCTCAGTTTTTGAATTAACTCCTTTTTCATTAATACCTTGTCCAACCCATTTTAAATCAATCCCAACCTCTTTAAAACTTAAATTTACGAATTCTCTTACAGTATGAGTTTCTCCAGTTGCAATAACAAAGTCATCAGGATTTTTATGTTGTAAAATCCTCCACATTGAATCTACATAATCTTTTGCATGTCCCCAATCTCTTGATGCATCTAAATTCCCTAAATATAATTTTTTCTGCAATCCTAAAGAAATTCTTGCAACAGCTATTGATACTTTTCTTGTGAGAAAATTTTCCCCTCTTCTTGGACTTTCATGATTAAATAAAATACCATTAGAAGCAAATATATCATAAGCTTCTCTATAATTTTTTGTTATCCAAAATCCATATAGTTTAGCAACACCATAAGGACTTCTTGGATAAAATGGAGTTGATTCAGTTTGAGGAGTTTCTTGAACTAAACCATATAATTCAGAAGTTGAAGCTTGATAAAATTTAATATTGTCCTGGCCTGACAATATAATAGCATCTAAAAGTCTTAACACTCCAAGACCATCAGTATTTGCAGTATATTCTGGAGTTTCAAAAGAAGCTTTAACATATGACTGTGCAGCTAGATTATAAATTTCATCAGGCTTTATCTTATTTATTAAAGACATTAAATTAGTTGAATCATTTAAATCACCATAATGAAGATGAATTTTTCTATCTTCAATTAAATGTAATTTTTCAATTCTTTTAGTATTATAAGAAGAACTTATTCTAACTAAACCATGAACCTCGTAATCTTTTTCTAATAATAATTCTGCTAAATAAGAACCATCCTGCCCAGTAATACCTGTAATTAATGCAATCATATTTTCACTTATCCTAAAACTTTTTCATGTATTATTCACATTATTATATTTATTTATTTATATATATATTATAATCCGTCGTTGTAGATTATAAGCCTTGTTTTCACTCACAGCGACTTTATTATATCTATTTTATGGTATCTTGCAACGTTTTTTACGTATTGAGTCCAAACTCTTCGGTCGTCTGTTTAACAGATTTGTTATGGATATTAGTTAAAATATCTTCTTCTAAAGCTTCTTTTATCAATACCATTTTTCTAATACTATTCTTCACAAAACCCATATATAATGAAGCATGTTACCATAATACTATATAAAAATATGTGCCAAAAGAGCCTGTAAAAAATTGTGGAGTTTTTCCTTATATTACTTCATTTCCCAAAGAGAGCTAAATACTCCAATAATCCTTTAATTACTGAAAATCTTCGATTTTCATAATTACAAAAATT
>JAISZW010000120.1 GCA_031284445.1 Candidatus Methanovirga basalitermitum
GAAATATTTAAACGGTTATGTTATGATTTATCAGCATTTTATTAATTACAAAGAAGATGCACCAGATAAAATACTCCAAACCATAATGAAAGAACGAACTATATCAGGTGCATGAGCGATTTTCTATTATAGTGGTTCTGATAAAGTTCTTAAAAAATAAATTTTTTAAAATAGAGTCAAAAATTAAAATAACTATTTAAATCTGTTTATTGAACTTGTTCAATTAGAAACTTTTAAATTTTCCTTATTTAAAATAATAATTATCATTGATCAGTATAACTTAAAAAAATACTGATTTTATAGCATCAAATTGAAAATGGACAATACTAATGATTAAAATTTATTTAAAAAATTAAAAACTTTTCAATAATTACTATAAAAGACAGCCGTCATCGCGATTAACATATTGTCTTGGAGATTTAATTTTTCTGCATTATACTTTTTTATGCATAATATTTTGCTAATTTTTCATCTGCATTCTTTTCAGTAAAATTCCAACTTGTTATACAATTATTTTCACTTATATAATTACAATAAGCATTAGTTTCCTTAATAAGTAACTTTTTACTTTCTATTCTTCTTTCAGTACATTTTATGTCCATTATATTAATTTCTATTCATCTGGATTTCCATTATACTATCTTTTAAAGCATTGACTAATTTTTGACTTTCTCTTTCTTTTATTACTTGTACATATTTTAATTCTTTCATAGGTGACTGAGGTGTGTTTTAGGTCTTCCTATTAACTATGTTTTAAAACTCAACAGTATAAATACTGTATCTAATCAAATAAATGACTTTTTGTAAAATACACTCTAAATCGTTAGCAAATAAAGGCAGTTTATCATCTGGATTCTATCGCATGCTTGCTTTTACAATTTTCAGATTTCTGAGTCATATTTAATGGGGTAGATATAAATTAATACTGTGTTCATGTGGCAATTAAGTAGAATCATCCTTTCGTTTTCTTAATTGACAACCAATACTTGGATATGTTTTTTTTAAAATAAAGTCCCATTGGTTTACAAGTTCAACCTTATCAACATCTATGTCTTTCATTTAAAACTTTGTTAACTTCTTTGCAATGCTTTCTGAAATTTGCAACCATCTACATACAGTATCCATATTTAACTATCTAAAAATATTTTTGTTACTGATCTAAAGATTCGTGCCTTTTTAAAAGCATTTTTTAAGAAGAAAAACATATTTCTTTTCTTCAACACCTTTGGTTCTTAAGTTATGTGGTATTTTGTTTGCATTTGAAGACTTTTAGAGTTTGTTGCAAACATATTTAAAGAGTACCATTTGTTTTTATAAGTACCATTACTCACCTACATTACCTTTTTCAATTTTACCATGATCTTTATTTGGATAAGCAACATTCACAAAACTTGGTTTAGGATCACGTTTACCCATAAATAAACACCTCAATTTTTTATGTATATATCTATGGGCATAACTACTATATAAAAATTAAGTAATATAAAAGTACACTACCTAAGATTGTATTGAGAGAATTTTAAAATATTTTTACTCCCTGATTATCTACTTTAGTAATTAAAAACCTTTCTTGGTTACTAACATTCTCCAAATCTTCTTTTGGAGTTTTTGATAAAGCAAAAACTGTGTTCCCTAACATTGCCATTGAAGAACCTAAAGTATACTTATTTAATTCATTGATTGAATCTAAAACCTCATCACAAATTAGAGAAGTTTTTTTTGCAAAATTAAATGAAATTCTTAATAAATTATTAATGCTTTGGTTTTTTAGAAATTCTTTTGTTGCTTTAAGTCCTAATTCATTAACTTTTTTAGATATTTGAGGATTTTGAATTATTGATTTGGTATCTATTTCACCAAATGTTTTAGTAATCACAAAAAGGTCATCTTTAATAATTCTTATTATTTCTCCAAATCCTGGAGCACCTGGTTTTTTTCTAATAACTATACCTTTTGAACTTTCAGCTATTACATCACCAAGACCCGTACCAAATTCAACTTCCATTATATGAGCTATTTGATATACGTTAACAATGCCAAGATCTAATCCAAATAAATTGTTTAAGGCTATCCCAACCCCTATTGCAGAAGATGCTGAAGTTCCAAATCCAGACCCCATAGGAACCTCTACATCTTGACTAATAGCTACTCCTTCATCAATCTGAAATTTGTCTCTAATGTATTCTCCCGTTTTTTTACTTATTGAAGGATTTTCATAGCTTTTTCCATTTATTTTAAGTATTATTTCATCTCTCGAGGACTTTTTAACCTTAGTTGTTACACCTTTATCAAGTAATATTCCAGCTCCAGATGAACCAGACTTTAAAATATTTCTATCATTATAAACACTAAAAAAGCAACTAATATGCGATGGCACAAATACTTTAAAACTCATTTTATCAAGCTTAAGTCATGATTAAATATTTAGATATACATTTCTGATTTCAAATTTAAAATATTCTTCAATCAATGATTTATTGCATGTATATGCTCTAAATAAAATTTTATTATCATCGAAAGCTTTGTCAATTACTATAATATCTTTTTCTATTTCACCGAAAAATAATTATCCCAATAGATTTACTATCATAGATAATGAATTTTTAATATTTAACACTAAAATCTGTGTTCATAACTATGTTTTTTATCTTTATAAAATTTGTGATTTAAATCTACTGAAACCACATTTAGGTGGTGACCCTTTAACTACTGATGTTTTTGTGTATATGGTATAGGAATGTTAATAGTTCTTTTAAAGACCATATATGGATAGTTTCTCCTACAGGATATCATTGGTGTCCATTTCATCGTATTTTTTCCAGACTTTGTATTATGATTAAAATTAAGTTTTTTAAGAAGGATGTGGTATAGTGAGATTATGTGTCACTATCTGCAAAGTTAGATGATGTTGTAACAATTTGTCTTCTTTTAGAGAAAGATATTGTTTTTTATTGTCTTAAGTTTAAGTTTTTCTCGTTCTATATGAGTTGGAGATTTGAAAACTGTCAATGTCATCTGGATTTTCATATATTATCTTTTTTGAAATATTGGCTAATTTTCGACCTAATCTTTCTTTTATTACTTTGTATTTTTTAAAAAGCATTTTTTAAGAAGAAAAACAATTTCTTCCCGCCACCACCTTTGGTTCTTAAATATATGTAGTATTGTATTTGCATTTGAAGGCTTTTAGGGTATTTTTGCAAACATATTTAAAGAGTACCATTTGTTTTTATAAGTACCATTACTCACCTACATTACCTTTTTCAATTTTACCATGATCTTTATTTGGACAAACAACATCCACAAAATTTGGTTTAGGACCACATTTACCCTAAATAAACACCTCAATTTTTTTATGCATACATCTATGGGCATAACTACTATATACAACTTAAGTAATATAAAAGTACACTACCATAATTTATAAATTATAAATAATTTATAACCTATTTTGCTTAGATTTATAATTCATGTTTAATTCCTGATCCATCACGATGATAATTTCCAAATTCTGTAATTTGTTTAATTTCATCTGATGAAAATATCGGACCTTCCATACAAACTCTCCATCCAGTATTATCCACACAGCACTGTCCACATATACCTATAGCACATTTCATGTACCTCTCCATAGAATATTGTCCAGGGATATCATTATCTTCAAGTATATTAAAAATTCCTTTCATCATCATCTCAGAACCACATACAATTGCCATATCATAAGTTCTATTTTTAAGTAAATCAATAGTCCTATGAGTAGCAAATCCTTTATATCCACAAGTGCCATCATCAGTCGATGTAAAAACATCAACCCCTATTTCTCTAAAATTTTTTTCAAATAAAAGTTCACATTGTGTAACTGAGGCTACAATAACATCCACAACCTTATTTTTTGAATTAGCATATTCAACGAATGATCTTAGAGGAGCCATACCAACTCCTCCCCCAATAGCTAAAATTCTATCTCCATTTAATTTGAAACTATTACCATAAGGTCCTCTAATGCCTATTCTGTCCCCTATTCTAAGTGAATGCAAGTTATTTGTGAATTCTCCAATATTTTTAACTGTAATTCCAATTTCTTCATTATCCAAATCTATTTTAGATACTGACATTGGTTTTTCATCACTTTCTCCATTGAAGTTCCAAACCATCATAAACTGACCTGGTTTAGGTATTTCACCATATTTTATTTTCCAATCAAAGATAAATGTTTTTATTGTTTCTGTATTAAAGATTATATCTTTTATTTCTAAAATTTTGTAGTTATTATTCATTAAATCCTCTTTATTAATTATTTACAATTAATGAGCATATCCAACCATTTCATCGATGGTTTTAAAATCCTTCTTTTTCATGAATTCAATTAAATCACGATTTATTCGTGAAAATATTTCTAAACCTTCATACATTATAGATGTTCCAATTTGTACAGCAACAGAACCAGCATACAAGAACTCAACAACATCTTCATAAGTTTTAATCCCACCAACACCAACAATTGGAATATCTAAAACATCATATAAATCATAAACATGTTTAACAGCTATTGGTTTAATAGCTGGACCAGAAAGACCGCCAAATTTATTTTTAAGTACAGGGACACCAGCATTAATATCAATCTTCATTCCAGGTCCGAGTGAGTTAATTACTGTTATTCCATCACTTCCTGCTTTTTGTGCTGATAAAGCTATTTCTTCAATGTCTTTTACATTAGGAGTTAATTTAGCAAGTATAGGAACTGAAACATTATTTTTAACTGCATTTACAACTTCAAATGTGTTATCTGGGCATTGCCCAATAGTTGAACCATACCCTGCCATTGCATGAGGACAAGAAATATTTAATTCAATCATATCAACTAAACTCTCAACTTTAGAAGAGACAAAAATGAATTCATCTTGTGTAGAACCATAAATTGATGCAATAGCTATTTTATGAAGTTCATTTCCATCATTAGTATTTCTGATATTCTTTCTATTAACAAGAGATAATTCTTCTTTAAATAATTCAACTCCTGGATTTGAGAGTCCAATAGCATTTATTATTCCAGATTCAACCTCTGCAATCGTAGGATTTTTATATCCACTATTAGGATGTTTAGAGAAAGATTTTGTAACAACTCCAGTAGCACCAGAATCTAAGACTCTATTCATTGAAGCAGCAGTACTTCCTAAAATACCTGCAGCCAACAATAAAGGATTTTCCAACTTAATTCCACATAATTCAGTACTTAACATGACATCACAGTATGATAGTTTATTCATCATTAGCATGATATATCCTGGGGGGTGAAAAATCCAATTGATAAATCACACTACAACCATGATAATGAAATAATTTGATAATAAAAAGACCTAAAGTTTATTTAGGGACAATATTTATTTTCATGAAAAATACCCTACAATACAAAATCTGTCAAATAAACATTAATAAACTTTGTGGCAATGTTGTCAACTTAAGGATTTTTGATTAAATCTCTATTTAAGATCTTGTTTATCAAACTTTATTTTTAATTTCAATCAAAGTTTAAAAAATAATTTTCTTAATTTGACAACATTGCCTTTCATAGAAAGAGTTAAATATTATTCTAAATATAGATAACAATGTCATATCATTTTTTTGACTGATGCCTATGGTCTTTCTATGAGTAATGTTTAAGCATTCTATGATTAGGAAAAACCCAGCATTAGATAGACTGACTGTTTCGAGGGTTACTCGGGGAGGGAAGGATATTCTACCAATGATCCATGAGAGTTAGTATACAGGCAAAATTTTTAATATTATATGACACTTACTGGTAATAAATTATTCATATGATTTAGAATCATTTTGGGCAATATTTTATTTTTAAAGAAAGATTAAAATTTTTATTAAAAAAATTAATAGAATATAAACTCAAATATCTTATAGAGTATTAGTAATATATTAGCAAAATTAGTAATTAATCAAATGATACAATATCTCCCATTACTATAAATAAGAAAAATATTGCAAATACAAAGATATTGACGAACAAATATACAATAAACTAAAAATAGAAGTGGGGTCACAGGGATTTGAACCCCGATCCTGGGATTTCTCATGTCTCAGTACTCCAATTGGTCATCATACTGTCAGACTGTACATTTTTCTTCAAAGACAACTGGAGTCCCAGATGATGCCAGATTACACTATAACCCCAATGCAAGTGAGTTTTAAGTATTTATATTTAAGCATTCAAGCCAAGGGAGAGATTTGAACTCCCGTGTAATGGATCTGCAGTCCACCGCTTCGCCTCTAAGCTACCTTGGCATGAAAGTATTTTTTATTTTTACTCATATTTAAAGTTTTTCAATATTTGCAATGCTGTCAACCTAAGAAATTTTTCATTAGTATAAACCTCCATTATTAGATATAAGCTATTATTTAGAAGTTTTTTCTTAAGTTAGTTTTGTACTTTGATTTTAAAGGTTTAATTC
>JAISZW010000121.1 GCA_031284445.1 Candidatus Methanovirga basalitermitum
ACGAGAAAAAAATTATAAATTCAACTTTTGGAGAAGCTATTTGGGCAACAGGAGGTCTTGAAAATTTTTTCGTTGGTTTAATAGCTATTGGTGAGTTAATTATTGTAAGAAGAGTAAGAAAAGTAGATAAATAGCTATTTAACAAAATATTCTAAAATCGTGGTCATGTTTTTTAAATAATAAAATTTATAAGTTGTGAAAGTGATAGTATAATAATAGATTTTTTTGAAATTCTCAATGTTGAATTTTAAACAATTCTCAATGAAAAACTGAAGTAATAATTATGGTAATTAACAATATCGCAGAAATGTATATACTTTTGAATTATTTAATAGCTATTATCATATCTATAATAACAGCTATTTTATTAAAGTTACCTATAGTTCCAGAAAGTCCAAAAAGGTTTTCTTGGACTAAAAGTGCACTATTTCCAACTCCAATAATAACTATTGGAATTTTAGCTATTGCATATTCAATGAAATTATTTTGGATCTATAACGGTATTCTTTTAGCTGTTATAATATCTATTTTATCTGGATTTTTTGTAAAATATCTATTTGATTATATATTTCCTAAACCTAACATGGGGTGAATTTAATGAATGAAATAATCGGAGTGATCTTTGCATCAATTATTTCATGGCTAAATTTTGTAGTAATTGATACATACTTTGGATTACCAGAAGCACCAGGTGTTAAAGGAGCTGAAACTGTAGGATACTCAATAAAAAAGAGAGGAGGAAATTTATCTGGAGGATTTTTCCAAGGAAATGTTTTATGTTCTCCTGATGCTTCAGCAGGAACATTACTTGCCTCAATGGGTGTAATGCTCTTAGGTTTTCAAGGTGGTTTAATAGCTACTTTAATAGTCTACATTGGTAACAGATTATGTGCTGATCCAGGTTATGCTGGAACAATAGGAGCATTATCAGCAACAATAATAGTAATTTTAGGTTCATACATTGGTTTAACACCTTTAATGTTTGTGGTTGGTATGGTAATAGCTATTACTACAATTCAAGGATTAGATCACATATATTCATCGAAACTTTTAGGGTTAATAGCCAAGAAATTAAATAAAAAGACTAAATTAAAATAAACTTAATATCATAGTTGATTTTATGATAGAAAAAATAATTGGGATAATAGTCATTTTAATGGCTGTAAGAGCTTTTATAACTAAAAATATGGTTGAACGAGTACTCTATATTAATGTTATAGATTTTGGTCTATCAGCATTAATAGCTATTTATATTAATACTCCATTTGGTTTTATCGTAGGATCTACCTTTTTCATAACATCTACAATATCATCTAATGCAATAGCATATAGCTTCAAACTTTTAAAAAAAGATTTTGAGGTGAAAAAATGAATGTATTGGATTTCATAACTCTAACAAATATTTCAATTATTTTAATGGGTAGTGGGGCATTAGGAATAATGTTTTTAGTTGAACCATTAGATAAGATAATCATGTTATCTTTATTAGAGGGAGGGTTATTTGGAGCTGTCGTTTCATTTAAATATCTTGATGTAGCTTTTGTCATTGCTCTTTTAAGCCCTGTTTCAATTTTTGTTTTTTTACTTGCTCTTATTAAAATTAATGAAATAAGAAGTAAAAAAGATGATAGAGATGATGATTATGTTTGAATTAAATATTTGGTTCTATACTGGTTGTATTCTAACTATTATTGGAAGTTTAGCAACTGTATGGGGTTCTGGAGTTAAAGATCCAATTGTTAGAACATTAAATACTGAAATTCCGAGTGTTGGAGTATCATTAATACTTTTAACATATAATCACACACTCGCTCTTTTAACTTTTGTTGCAACGAGTGTTGTTATTTCTTTAATTTTACTTAGAGCAATTACTCGTTTAGAGGAAATTGGTACTGAAATATAAAGGTGGAGTCATTGACTTAGAGGTTGGATTATGGATTTAGGTGAATTTTGGAATAAGTCGGCAAACCCTGATAGAATCCCACGAATTTTTGCATTAATATTAGGATTATCCTTAATAGCTGGATTATTTGTACCTTTTAGCTTAAATAATGATCAAATTTATTCACGACCAGCTCCTCAAGAACAGATGCTTGCTGGTGATAGAATCGCACCTTATGATAGAGGAGGAGAAATATTACAAACACCTGGAATTACAGCTGCACAATACCCCCAATATAGCGAAAAAATTGGCATGATAAATTCGTATATGTCTCCAATAGCTTATAATCTTAAGGAAAATTCACCCTACTTTGGAACATCAATTTATTCATCGCCTGGAGGCTTAATCGATGAGATATTATATTACACAAGAGGATTTGACACAATATTGGAATCAACCATTTTAATGATGTCATTTATCATTGCCTCTTGGTTAGCCTTAAACTTCACTATGAGTAGAAAAAAGAAGAATGATTAGTAAAATTATTGGAGTAATACCATGCTCGTACCTGAATTTGTTCCACAAATATTTTGTTCATTGTATTTACCTGCGATTTATACTGGATTTATTGTAGGATTCATTGGACTTATTGGAATAGCTATTAACAAAAGTGATATTCATGTGTTAATACTTACAGATATAGTTGGATTAGCTATGTTAATAGTTGTTGGTGCAGTTGGAACAGATTTAGCTGAAGCACTTATATTACCAGGTTTAGTTGTTGAACTTGCAGAGATATTAGCAATATCTGAGATCTTAATCTCACGAGAAATGAGGAAAAAAGGAAAAAACAGTTCACTATTTCCAATTCCTTATGTTTTTGATATGGAAGTCATGACAACAGCTCCTAACTTCTTATCATTAATATTAATAGGGTATGGTATATTTTTGACTGGATTTACTGGTGGTGCAGTAGCAGGTGGAGGCATACTATTATATGTATTACCAAAAAAAGCAAGAGGGTTACCAATCGTTCTAATTGATGGTATTGGAGCCATTTCAGGTATTGCATGGTGTTTATGGATAGTTGGATTTCTACTATTTTTCATAACACCTGATCTTTGGCTATTAAGCCTATTTTTAGCTGCATTTGGATTACTACTTAAAGTAGCCTCTAAAATGGGATTAATAGGTACAATGATAAGAGAAGAATTTAGGAGAAAGTAGATTCAAACTTTTAGAACGAAGAATTATAGATTCTTCTAAATTTTCTTTCGAAGATGCTGTTGCACAATTCAAATTTTAAATTTTGATTAGAAAAGATATTTAATTTATATAACAATTAAAAACTATTTATAAATAAAAATAAACTATTATAATAATTTAAATTAGAAATAAATGAATTTACATTGTCACCAGAATGATTAAGTAGCTTAAATCATGGAAAATTTTTAAATTGATTACATTGTCTTATTTTTATCTAAATCATTGTTAATAGTACTGCTGATGGTAATGGTGTAGTTGACTTATCAACCACAATTCATCTTTTTAATAGTGTTGGTAGCTTTCAATTATCATTGGATCAAAATCGTCAACCATATAAAACTGTAAAGACAAATTGCTTATAGGTGTTGGTTTGCTTGCGATAATGCTTATATTTATTGACTTACACCTATTTAAAGATTTTTACTATCTTTAAACATTATTTTAAATCAAAATAAAAGATATTACAAAATTTTTACTCTATCATATGGATTCTTTACAGTATTTGTAGTAAAGTATTTATAAGATACATTTGTATATTTTTAAAGTGTAGTTTAAATTATTGGCTTTCATACACACTTTTAGAGGATATTATGTATTTTTTTTATATTTATCCATAATTGTTCTATTAGATTAATATTTAAAATTTGCATATAATCATTTATAAACATGTTTTATATATAGAATAGTTATAAATTAAAATAGTAATTCATTTTTCAAAGTTTGAAGCAGTTTGGGGAAATAAAATGGAGATTGGAAGTTTAGGCGGGAACTTAATGGGTATTATACCCCTAGGAGATATTGTCCTGTATTTAACTCCACTACACCTGTTCATGTTTATAGCAATACTAATGTTTACTTTTTTAATAGCTATCAGTAGAACTGAAACTCAAGTTGAAGCAAGGTTTGGTGATTTAAAAGATTATAAGTTGAGTGTTGGGCTTGCTGAATTTAAAACTCGGAGATTTTTAGCTATTATTTGTGGAATAGCTACAGCAGGTGCTATGATTACAGGTGACTTATTTAACTTTATATTGTTTGTTGCTTTAACTGGAATAGTTAACATTGGTATAGTTTCAGCTGTTAGGCAAATTGATGTTTTAAATGCAGCATTTCAATATGGTTTAATAGCTATGATGGCATCATTGCCTTTGTTTGGTGGAGGAGCAATAATTTTAGCAGCGACAGGTACTTTAAGTCTTTTTGAGCTAGCAAAATTCACATCCAATTCAATGGTTCTTTTTGGATCTATACTATTATTAATTGGAGTAGCTGGAGAAACAGGTATAGCACCATTTTTTGCTACTAAAGCAGAGATGTTTAGAACTCCAGGTTCACCATTTATATTAATAATACATTTAAGTTCACTATTCATGATAATTAGAGCAATTGAAATATTTTTAGTAATTCTTACATGATGAGTAAATAGAAAATTATATTATATTTAGGATTTTTGTTATAAAAGTTAAATATAAGGTTGTAGAAATGAGAACTTTGGTTAAATATGGATATGTAACATTTACAATATCAACTTTACTCATATTATATTGTTTGATATTCGATCCTGAAAGTTGGATAGTTTATAGTGTAGCTATTGTATTCATTCCATTATTCATTCTTTCATTCGGTTTAATAGCTATGGCAACACCTGAAAAAGATGAAGAAGAGGATAGAGTAAACGAACCATTTATTGGATATTAATACCAAACTATTGTCTCTGATGTGATTAGCATGAATTTAATGGCAAATATAATTATAAATGTTCTAATATCTTTTCTTTTTGGAAGTATTTTGTTAGGATTTCATAGGAAAGTCATGGCAAGAATACAGCTTAGACCAGGTCCTCCAATTATACAACACTTTCTACATTCTCTAAAATTTTTCTTTAAAGAAACCGCATTTCCAAAAACAGCTTCAATGCCATTTTATATATCAATCACAGCTGTTTTATGTGGAATTTGGATAGCAGCAATTATCATTGGTCCTGTTTTAAAGGGATCATTGCTACTGATATTTGCAATCTATGCAGTTTATAAGATCGTGGAACATAATGCTGGTTCGTCATCTGGTTCACCCTATGGAAAAATGAGCTGTGTTAGAGCAGTTTTCTCAGCATCATCTGAACTTCCATTATTTGCAATAATAGCTATTATCTATCTTCAAGTAGGTTCAATGAACATTAGTGATATTATTAGCTATCAGAATATTCACGGACCATTAATATTAAAATTACCCTTAGTAACTATTGTATTATTCGTGTTAATACTTTCAAAATCACCATATTCACCATTTGGGATTACAAAAGGAAAAGATATCATTTCTGGATATGAAACAGAACATTTTGGTTTATTAAGAGGATATATTATGTTATCTGAATCCATATCTTGGTATATACTTTCTTGGATGTTTTTGACTATATGTTTTGGGGATTTATCAACTTTATCCTACATTGTAGGTATGTTAGCTATAGCATTTTTAACTGGATTAATTAATGCCACAACCCCAATATTAAATCCAAATCATTCTGTCATGTCTCAGATTTCAATTGCATTTATAGGATTTGTAGGTTCATTACTATCGATGTTTTTTTTTTAATAAAATATTTGAGAGTATATAAAAATTAAAGTTTTATACTTAAAGATAGCTAGTAAATAAATATTAGGGAATGTTTTCAGATGATCACAATAAAAAGGGACGCTCATGAACCTAACATAGTGCATAAGTATATATAGTTTTTTGTATAGATTATAATTCATGATTACTTTAGTTGATAATATGGATATGTTTGTTATGCCTGAAGATTTTGCTTTGGA
>JAISZW010000264.1 GCA_031284445.1 Candidatus Methanovirga basalitermitum
TAGCAATCGGATTTTTATCTATATGGATTTAACTTTGTTTAAAAATTCAAAGTAGTTCAAGATTAATTTTTAAATTTAAATAAGTTTTAAGCTGTACTTTTGGAAACTACTATAATATACCTTTCAGATTCACCAGATACATTTTTCCATGTCTTGAATTTTTCATGAAAAGGAGACACCTTGATAAGTTAATTACTAATTAATCTAATACTTTAGTGATGTTCATGAATATTTTATCTGACCTTGATTCAAACATAGTAAAATCAGAACTAATAAATTTTATAAAGAAAATAATTACTGAGTCTAACTCCAATATCGTGGTTTTAGGTTTAAGCGGTGGAATCGATTCTTCTATCGTAGCATACATATTAAAAGAAGCAATACCAGCTGAAAATATTTATAGTTACCACTTATATAGTTCAACTACACCCAAAGAAGATACTAATCATGCTCGTTTAATAGCTAATAAATTTAATTTAAATTACAAGGAAATAGCTATTGATGATATTTTAGATAAATATTTAGATGTTTTAGATGATAATATTAGTTCAAATGAAACTTTTAAATTGGTTGTTGGTAATCTGAAAGCGAGAATTAGAATGTCTATATTATATTACTTTGCAAACTTGAAAAATGGTCTTGTTGCTGGAACTGGAAATCTTAGTGAATTATCAATTGGGTACATGACAAAATTTGGCGATGGAGGATGTGATTTTGAGTTGATTGGGGACATTTATAAAAGTCAACTTAAAAATTTAGCTAAATCTTGGAATATTCCTAGTGAAATTATTAACAAGCCACCACGAGCTGGATTATGGGACAAACAAACTGATGAACAAGAAATTGGTATGACTTATGAGGCTTTAGACCAAATTATATGCTGCCTAACTGAAGATAAAGAATTAAAAAACGAAGACATCCTAAATAAAATAGATATTCCACTATCAGAAGTTAATAGGATCCGAGATAAAATTAAAAATAATAAGCATAAAATTCATATTCCTCCAATTCCAGCTATAAATAAGAAATCCTTATGATTAAAAAGATATTGAAGAATTTAGAAGATCTGCGATCTGTAGTTTGTCTCTTAACGGAGTTTTAGTTAACAAAGGGAGTATCAACTCCTAAATATTCTGGTCTTTTAGATGTGATACCTAATTTTTGTTTTCATGATAATAAAATGAAGTTCCAATCATTACAGACGAATTTTAATACTTTATCTAAACATTCCATCTTCATTATACTTCGCTGATTTTTCACTAATATCGTCCTTGAAAACTTTCTCCATATATAATAAACATTGAAGTTTTGCTTTAAAAATCTTTTTAATCTCAAATATTAGATCGTGTTTAGTTAATCCATCTTCATAAATTGTACTTGATATAACAAACATTTGAAGTATGTTATCAGGATGCTCAATTTGGAAATCTAATAAAAATTGATTGATCATGTATTTAAAATTCCAAATTAGATCTATTTTTTTATCCATAGAAGACTTTATAATAATATCTAAATGTTCAGGAGATGCATTAGTTGCACATCCAATAATTATCATATCCTCTTTTCCTTTTGGTTGAATAATGTCAAATATGTTGTTTTCAGGATAATTTATTATAAAATGGAAATTAGAATTTTCATCATGTATTTTTTCCTTAAAAAACCCTTCTTCTACTAACCAATCTTGAATCTCTCTCTCATTTATCATTTGAATCACATTTTAAATTATTTTCTTTAAATTTATTATTGTAGATAATTTAGAAGAATTTTTGATTCTCCGTTTAAAAGTTTGAAATTAGTTCTATATTTACATTATTTTTTAATATTAATTGATATAATTTTCTTTATATTTATTTTCTAAATTTTATATTAAAATGGAAGTATTGTATACCTGCTACTCTATGAAGATTCTCATAAAAAAATACAGTACTGTCAAAGCTAAAAAAAGAAATATCTAAAGTATTTGAATAAATAAAAAATACTTTGAGAAATATTTAAAAAAAAATGTTAAGTTGCTTGCTATTGTCTTTAATAGAAAGAATAGATTGTGTGAGTTTAAATATAATATCCATGAATTTTATTAATTTTTATAGATAATAATAGAAATGAACCAACCATTATTGAGAATTTCTATTAACCTATAAAAATTCTCAAGATTATTGCTACCAAAGTATTGGTAGCATGATATATCATATTTCACCATTATATATAAAGTTATCGGCCGATCGAGGATGTAAATTTTTGTGGAGTTTTTCTAAAATTTTCAAGTTTATTTATAAATAAAAGTCAATTTTTCCAAATAACTCCACACTTTTTTACACCCTCGGCCGATCAAAACCTGATAGAAAAGTTTATAAATTACTGAAACACCACTAAAATATTCATTTAAATTAATCATTTGCTCTCTCTCTCTCTCTCTCTCTCTGGACTAATTAAGCCAAGGACATCAGAAAATAAAGCCTATTTAATGAATATTTTGTGGAACATGATATATTTAAATATTACAAAGACATATAAAAGAGCAATGAAAAATCTAAAGAAGCATTACTTAAGAACACAGTACAATAAAGTAAAAATTGGGTGATAAATATAGCTGAAATATAGATCCTTTAGTTAATTGGGAGTTTACTGCGACCAATAATC
>JAISZW010000188.1 GCA_031284445.1 Candidatus Methanovirga basalitermitum
AAGTTTGTCATTTTATAAAATATTATATCCAATATAATTTATTTAAATTTGATTTAAAGAATTTTTATAATTATAATTAAGATTAATAATTGATAAACATTACCATTATCACTATAAAAGAGAAAATTCATTTTTTAAAGATTTCCCCACTAACTTCATTGATGTTGATGAAACAGTTATCCTATTAAAAATACCCTTAAAATATTAGATCATTAAATCAAGATTTAAAAAAAACTTGCTAACTAAATATAAGTTTCAAGGACATGAAAATTATAATTAAAGCTAAGATCTTCTTTAATAATTTTTCATTAATTTTATAAGTCAAATTAACACCAAAGTATGATGTTGGTATTGAAAAAGAGAGTACTACTAATAAATAAAATATATCAACATAACCTATTAAAAAAGGAACAAGATCAGTATTTACATTTGTTAATAGGTATGGTATTAATCCTCCTATGGCTGTTATTGAAATAAAAATTGTGGAGGTTTTTATTGCTTCAATCATATCCAATTCTAAAAATAATGTTAATATAGGAATAATGAAGATTCCACCACCTATACTAAATAATCCTGATAAAAATCCAATCCCTAATCCTAAAATACCCCCCATAAAATAATTTTTTAAGTCCAACTTTAGGTCTTCATTGATCATTTTTCTTTGGCTTTTTTGCTTCTTAAAAAACATGTTTAAAGATATTACAATAAGTACTACTCCTAAAATACTTCTTAATACTTCTGAATTACTATTGACAGCTACTGAACCTCCAATCAAACCTCCAATCAACCCAAAACATCCGAGCATTAAACCTAATTTAATATCAAATTTAGAATTTTTATAATGGTTATATGAACTAAAAACAGCTACTGGAGACATAATGGCTAAGCTTGTTCCAAGTGATATTTTTAATGCACTTACAGAATCAACATTATTTCCCATCATTAAAAAAAATAGGGTTGGAGTCAATATAAAACCTCCTCCAACTCCAAGTAAGCCTGAAGCAAATCCTGTGCATATTCCAATAACGATTAAGCAAATCAGTACTTCAATGAATAAAATATTAACATCTCCCATCTAACTTATAAAAACTGGACAACAATTTTAATATATGCAAACAAATATTTTACCTGTTTATGTATTGATAGATAAAATGTTGGATAATTTTTATAGCTATTTAAGGATAAAAAAATAATTCTTGCCCAGTTTTATAGTATTTTACCAAACTATTGAAAGAATTTCTATAAAAAGTGAAAGTGTAAAAAAGTATGGAGTTTTTTTCGATTTTTGAAAAATAATCGAAAATCATTTTAAACTCTTATTTTACTAAAACATCCCAGATAAGACCTCATACAAAAAAAAATACACTAAAAAACCACTATAAAATGAAAATAAATCGAATAAAATAGTAAAATATAAATAAGAGATGACAGATAACTAAACATGACAACAATAAGCAAATTTGCCCTTGTCAATAATATTGGTTCTAATCCAACTTAAACTTTTCGATTTCTCAGATGAAAAATTTATTTTAAAAGTAAAGCTGAAAAATATGTTTTCAAGAAGATAAAAAAGAAAATATCAATCATAGAATACGAATTATTGTATAATGGGTAGTATAAATGGACTGTCTAAATTTTTACTTATGGTATCTTATTGAAATCCATATTTTTTATATTTTTGGGTATTGTTCCATTCAAAAAATATCACATATAACCAAAAATAGTATTACCATTAAGGTCTGATAACATGAAAAACTGTACTGTAAATAAGTAAGCTTGAAAAAAAATAAAGGTGATATGTATCTTAGACTTCAACGTTGTAAAGAATTAAAAGGATTTTCTGCTTTATATATTAACAGTTTTCTTTTTTTTTATAAAGTGCTTGCCATAATATTCACATTTTCATGAATTACTTGAAACATGAAAAATCATATTTTAGATTTTGTTGAAATACTCAAACTATAATATATATAATCAATAAAAAATACAATCCTAAAAAACATCCCAACCCCAATAAGGAAAAAAAGACTTCTTGATCTCTAAAATTACTATTTAAGCTTTTTAATTTGTGTTTTTAAGATGAAAGTTTTGGTTTTTAATGGGTATGTGTAATTATGAAAATCGAAGATTTTCAGTAATTAATGGTTTATAGGAGTATAGCTTTATTCATGGAAAATGAAGTAATATAAGAAAGAACTCCACAATTCCCTACAGAATCAAAACAGAAAAAAATAAAAATTAGAGATTTAATTTTATGTTAAATTAAATAAATAATGAGAATATTAAAGTAAAATCAATTAGTATGGAGTTGTATCAAATGAATGATAAAAACTTAAAAGAAAAATCTGGGATATTGATTGGTAGAATGCAACCTTTGCATAATGGTCATATCCAAGTCATTAAAAATACATTTAAAGAAGTTGATGAACTTATTATTGGAATCGGTAGTGCACAAATAAGTCATACCGTTGAAAATCCATTCACAGCTGGTGAAAGAACTTTAATGATTAAAAAAGCCTTAATCGAAGAGGGTGTTGAAGGAGATAAATATTATATAATCCCAATAACAGATATTATGAACAATTCAACATGGGTATCACATGTGGAAATGTTAGCTCCTCATTTTAATAAAGTTTTTAGTGGTAACCCATTAGTACAACAACTTTTTACTGAAGCAGGATATGAACTAAGTAAACATGTTTTATTTGATAGAAAACTTTTATCTGGAACAAAAATTAGGGATTTGATGATTAACGATGGAAAATGGGAGGATTTAGTTCCTAAATCTACTGCTACTATTATTAAAAAAATAAATGGTGTAAAAAGGCTAAAACATATAGTTTTAAAAATGTAGATATGAAAATCATTGATGAAACTATGAGATATTAGAAAAATTAAAGAATATCGTTTTTAAAATGGGTACTGTAAATTAACATGGGTAATTTTGATATCTGAGCCTATTTCAAAGTCCTATTAATTAGGAATGTAATTTTTCACAAAATAATTGTACAATGAGTTGGAATTTCACTAAAAAAGATGCAGATGAAAAATTAGCAAAATATTATGCATAAAAACAGACAATGAAAAAAAATTAAGTCTTCAAGATGCTACTATGAAAAATTATAAAAAATATACGTGTCTTTTTTAATCATGATTCTTTCAATACCATTAGAGTTATATAGTTCAAATGACAAATTACCATTTAGAGAAGTTGTGTTATTTATATTCATCTGTGCGACAGGATAGGGTCTCTATTCATAATTATAGTGAATTGTAAATTTATTTTTTCAGATCTTCAAGTATTAATAATTAATACTGGATTTATTTTCATTTTTGTGACTAATTATGATGTATTTTTAGATTTAAAGATGTGTAGGCTATGGTATGAATATAAGCATGAATAATGCTTGGAAATTCACTTAATTTCTAACACCTATTTGGATTAATGTTATATATACAAAATTCTTTAAATATATGTTAAATAATATGTTTATATTATTTTTTTAATATTAATTGATATTATTTGTTTATTTAGAAAAATAAGTTATATAAATTTTATAATTAAATAATTAAGTATTTTAAACGAATTAAAAAATTTATCAAATTCTAAACTGTATTTAATCATAACAAATTTAACTTTACACTACTATTTTAGCCTTATATTGAAAAAAGTATGTAGATAAATTACAAAAGCGGATATATCATGCTAATAGTGTAAAAAGAAAAATCTCGGGAAGTTAAAATTTTTTTTAACAAACGATGATTTTAACATTGAAAGACGAAAGTATGCTTGAGTGGCTTGTTATGAAAGTGACACGAGCCTTTTTTAGGGGAGGTTAGGAAGGAAACCTCCTGATTTCATCCGACTTTAATATTAACTTTCTCCAACTTATTTAATATCTTTTGTCATGCCTTAATTTTATGATATCAATTTTACCATGGAATTTTGGAGATAGCCAAAACATTTTCAATATCTTGAGTGATAATAAATATGGAAAAAAAATTATATTACACAGAAGAAGGAAAAGAAAATAAGGAATCCATAATCTTCATTCATAGTAATATATTGAGTAATTGGATTTGGGAAAAACAAAGAAACCACTTCAACAATTACCATTGCATTTACTTAGATTTAATAAATCATGGCAAAACCAAAATTGACATGGATTTCTCAATAAAGAATTGTGTAGAACTTATTAAAGATATTATAACTAACGATTTAAGGGATAAAAAAGTTCATTTAGTTGGAATAGGCATTGGTGGAATTATAATCATTGATTTATTATATAAATATCCAAATATTATTGAAACAGCTATTGTTAGCGGAGTTAACCTTAAAAACAAAGTTATCGATGATATATTTGATGTTAACAATGTAGATATTAACAAAAGAAGTAGTGAAGATATCAACAACGAAGTATTTATTAGTGAAATATGTGTTAAAATTGAAAACTATGAAAATAAAAGAATTGAAGAATTATTAAATAGTATTAAAGAATGTAAAACTAATATTTTAGATAAAAAACCCTCAGATTTTATTATTCATGGATTTTTAGCTGAATATGGAATTGGAAAAGAATACTTCAATCAACTAAAACTATCCTTATATATTAACAATTTTGTTAAGATTACAGAGGAATACTTAAAATATAGAATACCAACAAAACTCAACAATTTCTCAAATCTATTGATTTTGTATGGAACCAAAGAATACCCAAAGGTTGTTAACTCTGCAAAAATAATTCAAAATCATTTTCCTAACTCGCAAGTATTTAGTATTTATAGAGCTATTCATTTATGGAATATCATCAACTATAAATGGTTTAATGAAATTATTATCACATTTATAAAAGATAAAAAACTTTTATTTAAATAATGTTTATTTACTTTAAGAGGCTGTTGCACAATTATTTTAATCAAAAATTAATTTTCGTTTAAATCTAATATTACAATGAATTAAAGATTATAAATTATTTAATTTAAAAATTATATTCGTTTAAATCTAATATTACAATGAATTAAAGATTATAAATTATTTAATTTAAAAATTATATTCGTTTATAAGATTAATAAAATAATTTAAATTGATTTAAATAAAAATAAGACAATTTAATCAATTTAAATTTTTCCTGACTTAAGCTACTAACTAATTCTGATGACAATATAAATATCATTTATTTTCTAATTTAAATCATTATAATGGTTTATTTGGATTTATAAATGATTTTTAATTGTTATATGAAGTAAATATATGTTTTAATCAAAATTTAAAATCTTAATTGTACAACAGCATCCCATAACATATTATTCATCATAAAATATAAAAATATCTAAATAGTTTTAATACAGAAAATTAAAAATTTTTTAATTGAACGGAGTTCAATGAAATGACTTTAAATTTTAATAAAAGTATTCATACAACTTAATCTTATTTTTTAAGACAATCTTAATATCATTTGAATTTTTCAAATCCTCAAAAATAACAAAAACCAAACAAAAGATTGTAATCTCCCATCTTTCTTTCTTTGGTTTAATATCCATTAAAATAAGACTATCATCAGTAAAAAAGATTTAATGACCCTTACCAATGTTTAACACTATAAAGTACCAGTATACATTCAAAAAATGATTTAATAAACCATAATTCAAACTTAAAGACCTCTTAATATTTTCAAGTGAAGAATTATTAACATTCCAGAGACACAAAAACATCATTAGTTAAAAGGATCAATATCTAAAAGATAAGGATATGAAAAATAAATATTACATTAAAAAAAAAAAAAAAAATCAAAAAAAAAATTTAAAATAAAAAAAAAAAATTAAAAAATTAAATAAAAATATTTATACTGAATACTATTTA
>JAISZW010000205.1 GCA_031284445.1 Candidatus Methanovirga basalitermitum
CTTATCAAAAATAAAAATAGACTTATCTTATGATGATGAATGTTTAATAGCTTTATCTGATTTAGGTATTCCTTTTAGAGACTTTAATTTAAATTTAGGCCCTGATAAAATTTTAAATAATAGGAATAATGAACGTTTAAATGTGAGATCTAATTGTAAAATTTCTTCAGCTGTTAAAACACCTATATTCCTTGGAAAAGACATTAAAGATGAAAAAGTTAAGAAAAGAGTTTTAAAAAATTTAAATGCATTGAACATTTCTTCTACATGTTCAAAAAAGGCTATTTTTCTTATTTCTCCTCAAGATAAAAATAATAGTAGAACATTTATTAATAATTCACGAGATAGAGTTATAAATATGAGTAAAAATCTTCAAATAATCGTTGAAAAATAGCTGTTATGTTGATATGGTAGTATTTATCTTAACTGAAATCTGAAAAGAATCAATATGCATCGTACGATGTTGAAAATGTTTGTAATATAGTCTTAAATCATGTTTACAGGCATATTATTTGGATTAGACATTAATTTCGTTGTTAATGATCTTAAACAGCTTTAAAACTTACAAAAGACATAAACAAATGACTTATGTGGTTGATGCCTACTTCAGTAGACTTGGATTTCAATTATAAAATCCAGAAAGAGGACAAAAGAATACCTAAAAACTTATGGTATTTGAAATGGAGTATTTTTGCAACCTCTAAATGGTTTATTTATATTGGATTTAAGGCTACTATTGTTGTAGAATATACTTCTGCAATGCCTGTTGCAATATTACTTCACTCTGGTGCACCTTTCATGATAAATAATTGTATGGCTATTGATTCTAGAATTATAGGAGGAGATTCTAGTGGTGATGTAACATTATATGGTCCTTATGGTAATGTTAATTCTGATACTGTTGTGTGTTACAATATTGGTACACATCCAACAGAATTCAAAGTCCATAATTATTTAATGGAATTAATGAATGGGAATTCAAATAATTATCAGTATAAGTACTATGTCTATAAAATTAATGTATATGATTATAATCAGGATAGAGGTGATCGTGATCAATTTGATGGTTGGTGTAGTGAAGATAGTCAACATTAGAATGGAAGGTCAATTACTCGCACAAAAATTTGTAGTACCTGATGTTCTAAAATCTTATTTCAATTTAGTCATTGATGTTCATGCAAAACATTGGAATGATGCTGAGGATTGGGCTAATGCTTACTCTGGTGGAGGATATGATAAAAAGAATTTTATTTTTGCTCCAAGTGGTAGTGGTTATACTGACATATGGTGGAAGTCAAGATGGATGGTTCAAAACATATTAAATCGTTTACCCTCCCCAAAAATATTAGATGATTGGGAACCAGCTTCTCAGACAAGTCCGCCATATATAACTCTTCCAATCATGCAATCTGGTAGAAAAACATTTGCATATGAAACCTATGTTCGTGAACCATATATGGGCAGATTCCTCCATACATTTATGGATTATGTTGATGCAACTGATAAAGGAGAAATTCGCAGTTAAAATTTAAGTTGAGGTTGTCTTAGTTAATATGAATCATTGGGTTCATATCAACTCTTCCATATCTGTTAAGACAATTATTAGTTTTTTTAAATCTAAAAGAGTTTAAATAAAAATTTTTAGTGAACTGTTGAGATGACAGGGATTATCTTTATCATAAGTTAGCGGATTATGAATCTCCAATTGTGTAAATGAATCTAATTAGCAGACTATAGTGTAAAATCTAATTTTTGGCAAATAATAGTTAATATTTTTAGGGTTCTATGTTTTTGAACAAAATCAAAGACCTTAAACACCTTATTTCATTTATTATAAGTGCTGTTCATTCTCCCATCATAAAAATACATTTTCATACTGGGATTTAAATCTAAAATACTTGATTTTAAGTTTTAATGTAGCTAAATAGTGAATTATTAATCTTCAATGAAGATGCAAATAATTTGCAGTAAAAAATGGTTTATAAATAAAATCTAAAATGTTTAATAAGGATTATTTTACATTTAAGCTTTATTTGGTTCTATTCCTTGATATTATAAATGTGATAGTCTGTTGTTTATTAGAATAAACGGCTGTGTCAACGATGCACGGGAATCGATGGTACTGTCCAAATTTTTACTGATGGTATCTTATTGAGATCCACATTTTTATATTTTGATATGATTCCATCAAAAAAGTATAACATATAATTGAAAATAGTATTACTATTCTCAATATAATCTGGAAAAGAGTCTTCTAATTCTTCTTGAGTATAACCACAAATAGAATTAAATTCATCGAGTAAAGTTAAATCATTAAGATTGTTAAGTTTAGAAAAAACAGAAACATGAGTAATCTTAGATATTCCTGTAACAAAAATAAATTTAATATAATCATCATTCCCTTTTAAAATTTCATAAAAACTTCCTAATTTCTTTTGAATATCAGATAATTCATCATTTTGTAAATTAGAAATAATTGGCTTATCATACTCTTCAATTAAAACAACAACTTTTTTTTGTTTTATTATATATTCCAGTGATTAAATCTTTAAACCTTTCCCCTATTCTTTAAACCTTTCCCCTATAGTAATACTGTATAATTCTACCTGAAATTCTTTAGATTTTCTATTAAGAATATCAGAAAGTTTATCTAAATTTATTAAAAATCTGTTTTTTATGATATATAATATTATATTTTTTTTTTAACTAAAATTTATTAAGTTAGAAGGTACTCAATGGTTCTATGCTAATTTGCCGTAGAAAATATTAATCTTGCTCGATGGTGGAATTTTGTATTATTCATGTATTAATTTTGTATTTAAGTTTATGAATATGGAAAATATTTTTAATAATATGTATTAATTAGTTAATAAATATTGTTAATTAGATTAACATCTCAATTTTTTATTTAATAAATTGTTAAATAAATATTTTAATTTTTATTTGATAAATTATTAATATAGTCATTTTGGAAAAGTTTGTCATTTTATAAAATATTATATCCAATATAATTTATTTAAATTTGATTTAAAGAATTTTTATAATTATAATTAAGATTAATAATTGATA
>JAISZW010000207.1 GCA_031284445.1 Candidatus Methanovirga basalitermitum
TAGATGAATGGATGTTTGATAAAGACTTTTTAACAACAAAAGAAGTTTATTTGCATATTAAAAATGAATTTAATGTTGACTATTCATTAAAACAAGTCAGAGAAATCATAAGGAAGTTAAAATACACTTGGATTAAACCATATCCAATTGCAACTAAATCACCGAATAATGCTAAAGAATTACTAAAAGAAAGAACTAAAGAGATAAATCCTGATAAAGATATTTATGGAACTTTTAGATGAATTCGCTCTTAAATAAACCTAATTTAGGTAAAATAATTAAAAAAAACAATGAAAAATGTGAAAAGAAAGATTTACACGATTATATTATAAAATAGTCGATCGACCCTCTTACGGAGAAATGGATAGAGAAGTATATTGCAAATAATTAGGTATTATACTATATTATTGAAAGGAATAAAGAGTTTAAATAAATGAAAATTTTTGAATCAATTAAAAACTTTTATTTTAATTTAAATAACTTTAAATTCTTTTATTAATTTTATAAATAAATATAAATATTTAATTTTTAAATTAACTAAAAATTATTTTTAATTCTATGGATATAATCTTGATTTACCCATTGATACAAAAATGGGACTAAAACCAATAAGTTTATATATAATAAAAATTATACTATAATTATATTTCGACTAAGAAAAGTCGCTAAAACGGAGCAGTTGGGAACCAACCTCCTTAGTGCACAGTCACTCTTATGAGTGTATTATCACACGAATTTATTGGATATAAATCTCTGATTTTATCCATGGTAGTTCAATTTACAGAGGTATTATCATTACTATTTTTAAATAGTTTATATAAAAAGAATATTTTGCCATTCAAAGAATAAAATCAACTTTTTTTAAATTTGCAATTAGGATAGGCTGTTAATGAATAAAATAGGAATTTTAAATCTACAGGGTGCTGTAAGTGAACATTTAGATATAACAAAAAAAGCAATTAATAAAACTAACATTGATTGTCAGGTCAATGCTGTTAGATATCATGATGAAGTGGGTAAGTGTGATGGGATAATCATTTCTGGCGGAGAAAGCACGGTAATAGGTAAACTTATTAAAGAAAGAAGAATTGATAAGGTTATAAAGGAGAATGAAATCCCTGTTTTTGGTACCTGTGCTGGAATGGTTTTAATGAGTAAAAAAACTGATCATGACCATGAGATATTTAATATAATTCCAATGGAAGTTGAAAGAAATTCATTTGGATCTCAAAAAAACTCTTTTGAGAGAGAAATAGAAATACTTGGAAGTAGATTCCATGGTGTTTTCATTAGAGCACCATTGGTTAAAAGAATTTGCAATGATGATGTAGATGTATTGTCTAAAATTGATGATAAAATAATAGCTGTAAAGTACGATAATAATATGGCATTATCATTTCATCCTGAATTAACTGAAGATACAAGATTACATGAATATTATCTAAAAGAAGTTTTAAACTTATGAATTCAAATAATTAAAGGAGAAACATGATGTGTGGAATAGCTGGAATTGTCTATAAAGATCGTAAAGTACATGATGCTGGAAAGGATATGGGTAAAATGTTAGATGCATTACAACATAGAGGTCCTGATTCAGCAGGTTTTGCAATTTATGGTGGTCTATATTTAGAAGAAAATGAATATAATATAAACATCCAAATAAATCAGGACCCATATCTTATTGATAAGGTTAAGGAACTTATAAACCAGGAAACACCCATAAAATCTGATAAAATATTTAAATCACAAGAAGATAACACCATGGTGTATAGGGCTAAAATTTCTCTTGATGAATTCAAACAATTGAATCCTCTTCTTCATAAAATTGACAATATTGACGGTGATGTTGTTGTTTTAAATGGAAGCCATTCATTTGAAATGATAAAGGATATTGGTCAGGTCAAAGATATTGTAGAAAAATACCATGTAAACAAAATTAAAGGCACACATGCTATTGGACATACAAGATTCTCCACAGAAAGTAATGTTGATAGATACCATGCTCATCCATTCCAAACCTACATAATAAAAGATGTTACAGTTGTTCATAATGGGCAAATAACAAATTATTGGAAGATAAGAGATCCCTTAGAAAGAAAAGGACATGTTTTTGAAACCAACAACGATACAGAATGTCTGGTTCATTACATTGCAGATAAGTTAGATCAAGGTTACTCCCTAGAAGAAGCATTACACCAATCTGTTGAAGATATGGATGGACCTTTTTCTTATATCATTGGAACTCCAGAAGGAATAGGAATAGCTAAAGATAGATTAGGTCTTAGACCTGGGGTAATGGCTGAAAACGACGATATTTTTGCAATTGCATCTGAGGAAGTTTCACTTAGAGAGGTTATGGATATTCAAGATGTCGAACAAATATCCCCTGGTGAAGTAAGAGTCTATGAATTATGATAATCTTATCTATGAGATTTGTTCTCTAAATTCGATTTTTAAATTTTATAGTCTATTAAAAAGTTAAAGTTATAATGCTATGTTATTCAATTCTGAATTTCTAAAAAAAGATCATTCTTATGAATTAGGAATTATCCTATCCTTATTAAGTATAATTACATTGATAATATCAGAATTAATAATACTAAAAATCTCAAATCCCTTTATTTTCGCTGATGAATATTATTACCTAACTTTAGTCAGGTTTTCATATTGTCCGATGATTTATCTTAGTTCTTTAGATGTTCATCCTCCATTGTATTACATTATTCTTAAATCATTTTAAGTTTATTCTCTTTATTATCTGCATTGTCTGGTTTAATTTTGATATTCCTTATCATAATCCCATTTTTAGGTTTTTTATTTTAGAAAAAATGATGATAAAAAAATTATTATTGTTGGGGGGGTACTTAGTCTTAATAGCTACAGTATTGTTTGGAGTTATATTTTCATTACTAATTATATTTTTAATTACTGGCTTTAATAATATTGTAGTCACTATACATCAAGAAAAGCAAGATGCACTATTAATTGGATAATTTCAAGATATCAAGACATTATAACAACTGGTTTGGAAGATTAAGACCAGTATCTGAAAATTCCAATTTTAATAATATGTTTAATTATAGTTTGAATGTATTGTTCAATGGTATATTGGCAGGTGAAAGTTTGTTATAAAATAGAAAAATTTCTTTCTGAAGTTACCGTTGCACAATCCATATTCAGATTTTATTTTTAAATAAAATAAATTATTATTAATATAGTCATTTTGGAAAAGTTTGTCATTTTATAAAATATTATATCCAATATAATTTATTTAAATTTGATTTAAAGAATTTTTATAATTATAATTAAGATTAATAATTGATA
>JAISZW010000009.1 GCA_031284445.1 Candidatus Methanovirga basalitermitum
GTTGTTAATTTAAAAAATTTAAAATAATATTTCATTAAATTTTAAAATCATTGATTTTTACCCTTAATTTTTAAAAATACAAATTATAAATTTATTAATCAAAAATTTAACTAAAAAAATGATAGTTTTTCAAATTTCAAAAATTAAAAACATTATTTCGTCTACTGTATTATAACTTATTTTATATTAAATAATTCCAAAATTGCTTTAATAGCTATTTTATTAGAGTAATGAATATAGTTAACATTGATTAAAATTTTTTTTATTATTTAAACATAATTTTTAAAAACGAGTATCATTTACCAATATAAAAAATTAAAAAGAAGTACCAATATTTAAATTTGATAGTATTTAAAAGTTCCATAGAAAAAAATAGCATATATAACTTAATGAATACAAAACAATTATAACTATGTTAATAATACGAGTATCTTTTAAATTAAAAAAAAAATAATTGCTGAAGATAATGGCTATTTAGCATTTTTTAATGCTTCAACAGCTATCAATTTTTTGCCTGCTAACAGGTTGATACTTGCACCACCACCACTACTTATATGTTCAAGTTCTCTATCAAGACCCATAGCAACTGCAGCTGCACCAATATGTCCTCCACCGACAACTGTAAAAGCAGGAGACTCAGCTATTGCATTTAAAATGTCCTCCGTACCAATTGAAAAATTAGGGTCTTCAAAAACACCTGCTGGTCCATTTGCAAAAATCGTTTTAGCATTTTTAATAATTTTCACATATTTTACAATTGTTTTAATACCAACATCAAAAATAGATTTATTTGGAATGCTATTAATATCTACATCAAATCGATTACCATTGTCTTCAATAGCTACATCTTCAGGATATAGTATCTTATTGCCATATTCTTTAATAAGTTTTCCTGCTTTATCAAATAAGATAGAATAACCCTTGTTTTTAATAAAATCTTCATTTATTCTACCTATTTTAACACCAGCACCTTTTAAGAATATGTTAGCAACAAGACCAGTTGTTAATATTGAATCAGCCGTTTTATTTTTCAATACATTTTCTATTACTTCAATAGAATCATCGGCTTTAACTCCGCCTAAAACAAAGATAGATGGTCTTTCAGCATTTTTAATGGCATGGGTTATTATTCTGATTTCTTTTTCCATTAGTCTTCCAGCAGCAGAAGGAAGAACTTTAGTAAAACCTACTAAGGACAAATGTGATCTATGAGAAGTTGCAAATGCATCGTTGACAAATATGTCAATATAAGGTGTTAAAACACTAACAGGTACTGATTTTGAGTGTTCTTTAGGAGAACGGTTTAATGATTCTTCAGAGAAAAATCTTATATTTTCAAGAAGTAGAACATCTCCATTTATTAGGTTTTCTATTGCATTGATTGCATCAGCTGAGAAAATGCTATCAACATATTCTATCTCAATACCTAAGATTTGCGTTAATCTAATAGCATGTTGTCTAAGTGTTGTGAAGTCACTTTTTCCAGGACGACTTTGATGTGCTAGAAGAATTACTTTAGCTCCTTTATTTGATAATTCTTCAATGGTTTTAATATGGGCTTTTATTCGTGAATCATCTAAAATAATACCAGTATTTGGACTTACTGGAGAATTAATATCTATTCTAACTAACATTCGTTTGCCTTTAACATCAAAATCATCAATAGTTTTAAAATCTGCTGACATTGTTTCACTTCAAATTTTTTATTATATTTTGCTTACTAAATCCAATAATGCTTTTTCAGGGTTTTTTGATAGAATGACTCCTGATGCCAAAAGAACACCTTCGGCACCTAAATATAGTGCTGATTTCATATCATCACCAGTAGATATTCCAGCCCCACACAAAACTTTAATATCTTTATTAACAGCTTTAACTCGTCTAACAGTACCTTCAACTACTTCTGGTTCTGCTTGTGAGACAGATATTCCAGTACCTATTAATTCAGGTGGTTCAACAGCTATAAAATTAGGACTAAAACTTGCAACTGCCTCACTTGTGTTAACATTGTTCGTGCATACAATAGAATATAAACTGTTATTTCTTAATTTTTTAATATTTTCATCAATATCTGCCAAGGTCATTCTTTTTTCTGAATGGTTAATTAAAGATCCATCAATTCCAGCTTCTTTTAGACATTCTAATAGGTTACTGCCAGTATGACCGCCTGGATTCACATTGTCTATATGCTGAGCAACAATAGGGATCCTTGTTTCATCTTTAATTCTGAATATATCTGTTGCTTGAGGTACAGCGACCATATTAATTCCACTTTCATCTGATACAATCTCTAATGTTTTAGCTAAGTTAAGAGCATTATTACCACTTGATTCTAAATAAGTTTTAAAGTTAAGTATAACTATAGGGGTTTTAAATTTTGACATACAAAATACCTCATTTATAATCTTATTATTTTATTTTTACTTCGTTTACTAAATTTTTTATATTGTAACTTTATTTATTGATATTTATAATCTTATATATAAAGTAGTTAATATAAGTAAATATATATTTTTTCAACATAAATAGCTAAGGAATCCCCTTACTTTAGTAGGGGGAGGAATTAGCAGTAAAGGAGGTGATAATTATGGGAAAAGTTATACAAGGTAGAGTAAGACGGATATATCCTAAAAAAGAACATAAAGAGTTTTTTAGTAAATGTTTTAGGTTTAGTAACAGAGCATGGAATAGTATACATACTATGAAATTAGCTTACCAACAAGCAAAGAAAGATATAGCAGTAAACATACCTTTCAGTAACCTATAATATTGTAGGATAGTGTAAAAAATTGTGGACTTATTCCGATTTTTGAAAAAAAATCGAAAATCATTATTTGAAAGCCTCAAAGTTTACTACTGATAATTTTCATACTCTAAAATCAAAGAGAACAACATTATAGTAAGACTAAAAAATCATAAAACTAATATTTTAAGACAATTAAAATATTATTCAGCTCTTATTCATGGGAACAGGATAAAATAAAAAACTCCACAAAAATTCACACTCTCGAATATTTAAAAAAAATAATGAACTTAGAAAAAGACCATCTAAACACTTTTCGCTGATAATCATGAAATATTAAATCCTTAAAAATTACTATGAAGGTTCTATTATTTCTAAAAACCCAAAAAAAAAAAGAAAAGCTTGTGAAGTAATTACTTTCTCTTCCAATAAAATAATCCAAGAATAGTTAAAATAACCAAGACAAACAAAGGGAAACCAGCCACACTCAAAGAAAAACCATCAAATAAACCATTAGAGAAAACAATATCTGAAAGAGATGGAATAGGAGATGGAATAGGTGATGGAGTAGGCTCAGGAGGTATAGGGCCTGGTTTATCACTCACAAGAAAATCTTTACTACTATTAGTGTTATTATATTCATCATCATCAGCAAAACTCACAAACATAGAATAAGTACCCACAGCTTTTGGTGTATAATTCACAATATAATGCCCATTAGAGTAAATACTACTAACAACAGTACCATTAATTGTAATATAAAGAAATCGACCAGATCAGCTATTGACTTACCAGCATCATTGCTTAAGTTAATAATGATCTCACCACTTTGACCCACAATAAAATCAGGAAAACTAATCTCAATATGACTACTACCTTTAGCTACAGTAAAAGTCTTATTATCACTACTACTACCATAATAATCATCATTACCATTAAATGATGCATTCACACTATATTCTCCAACAGGAAGATTACTAAGACCTGTTAAAGTAGCCACACTATTCTGATTAAGTGCGAGATTAGTGGTATCTGATTCCGCATTTATTCCAATGCTCAAATCCTCATTACCAACAATAGCTCTAAGAGTATAATTACCAGAAATGTTTAAAGTATCACTCCATGAATCTTTAGCACTACCACTATCTAGAGGGTGTAAATTTTTGTGGAGTTTTTCTAAAATTTTCAAGTTTATTTATAAATAAAAGTCAATTTTTCCAAATAACTCCACACTTTTTTACACCCTCACTATCTAATATGTTTTCAACAAGATGTGGAATAGCTCTAAAATTATTAGGAATTAAAATTGTAGTTTTAAGGTCACCTGCTCCCAGTTGAACCATATAATAGCTATTAGGCAAAGTACCACTTATCATATTAGTAGTTGTGATATTATTAGTACCCCACTAATTAAAATCAGGCAAATCAGTAGTCATATAAGCATTAAATCCATTAGGGGCAGTATTATTCCAAATACGACAATGCCTAACAGTACCCATATATGTTCTACCACCATCAAATACTGTATTGTTTTGTATAGTGCAACCTGTCACAGTACCCTGATATGTTCCACCACCACCATAAGAGCTGTGTCAACTATTTATGGGGATCGACTTTTTTTCCTATTGAATTTTTAATCTTAAATCTCTTATATTAGGAAAACATAGATTAAAAATTCTTAATTTTTGAAATCAATAGCATGGATATCTAATTTCAAAGAAAACCCATAAAAATTGGGCAATTCAAATGCAAAATATAAATCTTCAATGACTAATCCCTGTTGATTTTGACACCGCCTTTAAATCTAAAGATTCATTTTTCAATACTTTCTTACCAATACTTTATTTCAAAAAGAAATGCTATTGGGGCTTTTTTAGAATTTGAAAGATGCCATGAGTTTTCAATGATTTCCTTTGCTTTTTTAGGTGTTTTTGGTTTAAAGTATTGGATTTTTAAGGTGTCTAATAAAGGTTCTGTAATTTCGCCCATTGGGACTTGACCAATTATTGGTTCTCCATTAATACCTCTGTGACTTATTATCATTATTAGTGGTAAGCGGTAGAGTTGAGTTAAGGAACTTAGTGCATTAATAGAATTTCCAAGACCTGAGTTTTGCATTAAAATAGCTATCTTTTTTTTACCAAGAAATGCTCCAGCACATATTCCAATTCCTTCTTCTTCTCTTGTAACAGGGATGTGATGAATTTTTTCATCATTATCAATTAATTTAATTAGTTTTGCAAGGTTGATACAGGGTAATGAAACTACAAAATTGATTCCTGCATTTTTTAGTCCTTGATAAATGGACTCACTACTGTCTAACATTGTATCTAATTAAATATAATTTATTTAAGATCTATTTTCAATAAATTCATTTAGGTTAATATCTAAGTTGTTACAAATTTCATTTAATCTATTATATAGGACCTTATCTATATTTAAGCCATTTTTTCTAAAGTTATCTATTTTTTTTGTTTCAATATCTCCAGGAACTATTGTTTCAGGTTCACTTGTTCTAATTTCAGTAACGAACTTCTCAGTTTCTTTTTTAAATTCATTAATTCCAACGAATTTTTCAGGGTCAATAGCTACAAACAAATCTCCTTTGGTACAGTTTTCATCACAATTTGCTGTACCTTTAACTTGTTTTCCATAAGCTGCACCTACTAAAGGACCTGTTAAAATTTCTATCATAAAAGCTAGAGAATATCCTTTATGTCCACCAAATGGTAAAATTGAACCTTCTAATGCTTTATCTGGATCTGTTGTAGGATTACCTTCTTTGTCTAATGCAAGACCTTCAGAAATTTTCTCTCCTTTTCTTGAAGATTCTAATAATTTTCCTCTTGCAGTTGCAGATGTTGCCATATCAATAGAGATATAGTTATCTCCAGGAACTCCAATAGCTATTGGATTTGTTCCAATTATTGGTTCTTTTCCTCCAAGTGGAGCTATTGCAGGTTCTGTATTAGCTATTACAAATCCAATTACTCCTTCTTTAATAGCTAAATCTGAATAAAATCCTGTAACTCCAAAATGGTTAGAATTATTAGTTCCAACAGCAGCTATTCCAATTTTTTTAGCTTTTTCAATAGCTATTTTCATTGATTTGTAGGCAACAACTTGACCAAAATTGTTATTTCCGTTTATTAAAGCCATAGCTTCAGTTTCTTTTTCTATTATTATTTCTCCATTGGTATTAATGTTATTTAATTCAATACCTTTTAGATAGTTATGGAATCTTCCAAGTCCATGGGAAGTAAATCCTTTTAAATCGGCATCAAGGGTTGCTTCAGCTACAATTTCAGCATTTCCTTTACTTACTCCTATTTTTTCTAGCATTACCAATAGAAGTTTCTTTTCATTTTCAGCATTTATTCTCATTAACACACCAAATCATATCTTATTAATTTATAGTAAATAATTTTTTAATATAATAATCAGTAGTTCGTAAATTGTTTTTATGTTTTTGTTATTTTATTAGTTTTTGATCTTATATTTTTGGGTTTTTCTTTTTTTCATCAAATTAATTTTTCATATCATAGGATTTATTCCATGTTACAGATATTTAGTTAGTTGTCTTTACTGATTTTCATGGGTTTTTCCTGGAGGTGTTAATTTTTAGATTGTTATTTTGTTGCTGAATCCTAATTTTTCTTCGGTTGATCGATTGATTATATCTTCCTTTCCTGATTATATTTTCCTTTAGAGTATTTAACAACTATATTAACTTGAAATGTAGCTTCATTATTCCTTTAAACACATAGTATACTCTGTAGAATAACTTTTTTCCAGTTAATAGGTTCCTATCCCCCCCCCAATAGATCCTCTTTTAACACAAGGTATAATAAAAGGTGTTATCCTGTTTTGAAGGTAGTTTATCACATCTATAGTGTAAAAATTCTCTATCAAGGAAAAGTATTTTAATTTTAAACCCAATGGCTTCGATTTCTTTTATTAGGAAATCTACTGTATCTTTTAAATTTTCTCCTTTGAATATATTTCAGCTAATGTGTAATCGTTTATTTTCTTAATATTAGGTATATGGAAGTATAAGAATAAAATTGAATAGTTCCCTGTTTAGGTTGGGTTTTAATTGTATTACCATAGTTTTATTTCACCGTAATAGGGAATATTGACATAATCAATAGCCATATTTCATAGGCACGGTTTTAATTGCATGAATCTTCAATTCATTTTAAACTCAGCAATTTCATCTAAATATCACCAAGTCTATATCTAATAGTTCCCTCAAGGAGCATCACAAAGATTACTAACATTACTAACAATAGTTCGAGAAGCAGTAGCATTAAGAAGATGATAAGCAATCGTTTTCTCATTATATGCTGCATTAGGAGCCGATTGCAACCCCAACATATTACTAATAACCTTAACCAGAAGACTTAATACATCATCATTCAATAGTATTTTGTGTGGTGTTTTTTTTAGTTTCATAAATAAATAGTATACACCACACAATTAATACTTTACGAACTACTGATTATATTCATTTAACTTCAAAAAATTGATTTCGTTTATGTCATGGAATTTGGTTTTTACCTGTTTACAAGATCAAGATACCCAAAAAAAGTAGCTGTAACCTCCAAGCTGTTTTAAGTATTGTTTTCTTTTTTTAGTGAAAAACTTACAATTATTGTAGCAATTTTAGGATCTTCAGGAATCTCATATCTCCTTTTAAGATAAATATCTGAATATGCTGATGGACTTGAAGATACAGCATCTTTAACCATTTCAACATCATCCAAATCACTAAATTCTACTGGAGGTAATAGAAAATATTGTTTTTTAGGACTTAAATTTTTATCTTCTAACTTCTCCTTAAATATTATAAAATCATCACTTAAAAAATGGGCATTATCATCGTTTTTAAATTTTTCTTTCTCTTCATCAGAAAATACATCATGACCTAATATTTTACCATCCTCTCTTACAAGAATTAGTGTAGAACTTTTAGGGTTTCTAAAATGACTGTTTTTAAACAAGATTAAAGAAAAATCTCTTCTAAAACATTCCTTCAAACCGTCATTAATAACAGGTATTAGTTCATTGTCATGTTTAGATTCAATATCAATCAGATTAGCAATATCTTCATTTGTAAGCATCTCTACCTTTAAAACCCCATTAATTTCTTTAATAAGCTGTATAACATCATTAACTGGCATAATTATATTCCTCCAAAGGCTTTATTCTCATTTAAGAAAAATTTATTATTTTGTAAAATATTAACATCATAATAGTTCCTATTTCGCTAAAACATTATTTCTTACATCTAAAAACTTATTATAATCAAAAACTTTTTCAGGACAAGTAAGTACACATTTTTGACATCCTAAACCTGCACATTTGTCTGTTCTTAAAATAATCTTTCCATCCTTTTCCATTGATATAGCAGTTTCAGGGCAATTTTTAATGCAAGTTAAACATTTTGTGCAGTTAACAAATTGAGCCTCTAACTTTAAACCTATTTCAACAATACTCAATCCATTAATCCCTAAATCATATATATCCCTTTCAAATATTCTATGAACATTAGGATTATTTTCAGTTTGAGGAATCTTTTGAAAACCATATTTTTCAAGCCATTGATTATACATCCAAAATGGCATTCCTTCGTCATAAATTGAAAGCTCCAATGAATAAATTTTTTCAAAAGTTTTAGATGTGGCAAGCATGATATGATTACTTCGCATTTTATCAGCAATCTCTTGTAATTCATCTAAAAGAGCAGGATTTAAAGCTATATCTTTAGCCATATCAAGAGAAGTATTACCTACTTGAAAAATTTCTCTTGATGAGTTTGGAATCTGACCAACATTTAAAGATTTAAGGGGATCTACATAGAAACCTGAAGCACCAGCCATATAAACCTCATCAATATCATCTAAAAGTATATTGGCTTTTTCAGCTAATGTTAAATAAGCTGCTCTAAATGCACCTAATGCTTTACCAACATTAACAAGATCTTCTTCTCCTACATACACATCATCTTGCAAGTGAATTTTTTTATCATGAGTTTTAATCTTAGAGTTATGGATTAAATCATTTGAAATACCCATGCTGTATGCTGCTATAACTCCAGTACCAGTTATACCTTTAGCTTTAATATTACTATCTGATTTTTCAAGGATTTCTCCATTTGATGGTTCAACAACATCTCCATCAGTAATTAAAAGGTCATCATTTAAAACAATATTTTTCCAATAGACTCCTGAATCTTCTAAATCACAAATAGCACCAGGTGATGCAAGTCTTCCTTTATCTATCATTTGACCTTCAATAGCAGGACCTGCAGCTGCAGAACAAGTAAAAACTTTTTTATCAATTACTAAAGCCATTTCAGCATTTGTACCAAAATCTGTGACTAAAAAAATTCCTTCTCTATTTAAAACACCTGTTTTATAAAGCATTGCAAGAGCATCAGCCCCAATTTCATGTTGAATAGCAGGAGGGATGTAAACAGAAGCATCTTCTAAACCTACAAGACCAATTTCCTTAGAATTTACTATGGTCGCATTTCTCGAAGGAACTTCTATTCCCAATCTTTCTATTGCATTTTCACCCCAGTAAGCTAAATCTCTAATTTCTATCCCATTAAATAAAGAAAGTTGTATGGGGTTACCACAAACAGCAACCCTCTTAACCTTTTTTTTATCAATATTAAGTCCATTTATAACTTTATTTATAGCATTAATCAAGAGATTATGTGCAGTTTCAAGAGATACATTCAATGCAAAATGAAGATGATCAACAACATTAGCACCAGGTATAGGGTGTCTAAGTGTGATCACAGAAGATATTACCTCTGAAGTATTTATATTTAATGATAAAGCCCTTATACCACTTGTTCCAATATCAATAGCAATCGCATACTCTTCGCTCATTCTAAACACTAACTTATTTATTAATTAATAGACAATTTAATAATTACATTTAATAAATTTTTATTTAGCAAATCTTTTAATAGACAGATTTTAATGATTATATTTAATAAATTATTATTTATCTTTTTGTTGATTTCAATTTTTTTATCAATCCCAAATAAAAATGTACTGATTTTAAGTTGATTTTCCATATTAGGAAGTTTTATATCTAAATTTTTAAACGAAGAACCAGAAATTTCTTGAAAAGTAGATCCGCTGGAATTATTCTTTATATTTTTTACATTACTTTTTAACCAATAATAAAAATATAAATAATGACAAATGTTTTCATTACATATTAAACTTTTAAATCCCTGATTAGTCGAAACTTGGTTGTTTGCGATTGCTATGTATCCTATAGGTGCTCTTGAAGTCATTAAAACAGAATTTTTGGGGAGTATTTTAGCACTTGACTCATTTAAACCTTTTTCACTAATATTTCTTTCACCTTTCGAAATAAAAACTTCTTCATGATTTGAAAGATCTTTAGGAGTGATCCAACTGATATTTCCATTCCAATAATCATTTATTTTTGTAGAAGGAGTTCCTCCAGATACTACTTCGCCAATTTCTTCTATTTTATATTTTTTAAATTCCATTTTTTTAACCTATAAATTTTCTATGAGCTATTTTTACATTATTTGGATATACTGTCAAGACAATTTAATTTTTACTTTTTTATTTTAAACATAATGTTTTGACAATTTTTCATCAGCATCTTTTTTAGTGAAATTCCAATTAATTTTACACTTATTTTCATTTCTATTATTCATATAAGCCATTGTTTCACCAATTAAAAGTTTTTTATTATCTATTCTTTTTCCAGTACATTGTGTGTCCCATAACATTAATTTCAATTTCAGCAATGTTAAGCCAGCTTGCATGTTTTGGAGTGTAATAAAACCTAATTTTACTAATCAACTCAAAAGATTCATTGAATTCAAAAGTTTCAAGAATAGATTCATAAGTATGAGTATTTAAATTATCCATTATTATTCTGAGTTTTTTAGCTTTAGGAAACACATTTTTTACTAGATGTTTAATATAAATTGCAAAATCTCTTTTAGTTCGCGGTCTGTGACCATTATATCTCTTTTTCCTCCATTAAAGTCAACTGCCACGAAAATATTCGCAGATCCCCTTCTTTTATATGAGTAATCATATTTTTCAGAGATTCCAGGCCGCATCGGAATTTTCATTCTCAAATCACTTGTTAAATGTTTATGCTTTTCATCAAAACAAATTATAGGATATTTAGGATCATAATCTTCAAAATACAGTTTTAAAATTGTATACATTCTTTTTCGATATTCATCATTAATTTCTTCGATGCACCACATTTTTTTCATCCAAGGCTTAGTTGAGCTTTTTTTAAAATGATCCTGACAGATTCACGAGTTATTGATTCAAAACCTTCTTTTTCACGAAGAGTTTCAGCTAAAAGTCTAATAGTCTACCTTTTACTTCCTTTTGGAGGATCAGTACATGCCAATGCTATTATTTCTGTTTCTTTTTCAACATCATATTTATTTGGCTGACCAGAGCGAGGTTTATCATTTATAGCTGAATCTAATCCTTCTTCTAAATATCTTTTTTTAATTTTACTCACAGTTTTAGGAGTTATATTTAATATTGCAGCGATTTCATTTTGATTTAAATCACTATTATTAAGTAATATGAGTATAACTGACCTAAACAATTCTTTTAATTTTTTCAACGATTTAATTACAGATACTTCATCTTCTTCTTTCAAATGGAACTTCATAATTATAATATATGAACATGATACTATATAAATTTAACTTAATTAAGAGGGTGTAAATTTTTGTGGAGTTTTTCCTCATATTACTTTATTCCCCATGAACAGAGCTAAAATATTCCAATAACCTCACAACTGTCTTAAATTTACTTTTAGGATTGGTATCAAT
>JAISZW010000023.1 GCA_031284445.1 Candidatus Methanovirga basalitermitum
CTGTTTATAAATATGTGTATTTGAATGTACTTTTAGTAGGAATACTAATTTCCAAAGGTTACAATGAAATTAAAGAGATTACACAGCTTGTTGATTATCGATAAATCAGACACCTTGATATATACTTATAATAGCTACTAAATGATGTGAGGAGATTTATGATGTTGAAGACATTTGATGAGATAGTAATCAATAAACCACAAATTAAAGCTATTAAATACAATGATACTATTTTAACATATAAGGAATTAGATATTTTAGTGAACAGAATAGCTAATCTTATAAAATTCAAAATTAGAAAAAAGGAACAAAACCATTATTTGGGGGCTTCAAATCCAAACAATACCATAGTTCCAATACATATAACTAAGTCGCATTTTACTGTTGCCTCAATCTTAGCAGTCTGGAAGTTAGGTTTAGCATACACAGCAATAGATAAACAAACACCTGAGGCTCGTTTCAAATACTTAGTAAGTCAAATAAAACCTATAATCGTTATCGACGAAGACTTCATCGAAGAATTAGAAGACTTGGATGAAGGATTTGAAGAACCAATAAACAAAGAAGAGTACATAGTTGCTGATGATTTGGCTTGTGTGATTTATACTTCTGGTACAACAGGCACACCTAAAGGAGTACTAATAAACTATAAGCAACTATCCATCACTTCAAACAATATCCTTAAATTAATCGAAAAATATTTAACAAACACTTGTGTTGCTTTGATTCCTTCTTTCTCAACAATCGCTGCAAACATTATCACATTTGGTGTTATCCTCGCAGGTGGCTATCTTCATATCATCCCTGATGAGAAAATCATCAACTTACCCTATCTAATAAAATATATAAAAGAAAATAAGATCACAGGATCAATGTTTCCACCCCAATTAGCCGAAAAATTCCTAAAATATGCTGATGGACTACTACAATTACTCGTTGTTTCAACTGACAAAGTTTCTAACATTCATTCCCTGGAAACTATTATTCTTAATTTGTATGGTCAAAGTGAAACACTTGGATTCAACACAGTATTCCAGATAGATAAACCTTATAAGGATACTCCAATAGGTAAACCTCACGGTGATGTTGATGTCTACCTTTTAGATGAAAACCAAGGAAAAATAAAAGATGCTGGTGTGGTTGGTGAGATTTATGTTGCACGGCAGTTAGCTATGGGCTACTTAGGTGATGATAAATTAACAACGGAGAATTTCATACCCAATCCATACTCAGAATCTGATGAAGATAAAATCATGTACAAAACTGGTGATTTAGCGTACTACAATATTAGTGGTGATTTGGTTTATCTTCAAAGAAAGGATTTCATGATAAATATTCATGGTTACAGAGTTGAACCCACAGAGGTAGAAAATGCCATAAATTCAATCAAAGGAATAAAAGAAAGTGTGGTGGCTGGTTTTGATGTATCGAAGATGACAAATACTGAAAATGATATTAGAATATATGCTGGTATAGTAACTGAAAATAATGAAGAAATAAAAAATAAGCTATCAAGACTACTGCCACCATATATGATTCCATCCATCATAAAAACTATAGATAATATTCCATTAAATCAAATAGGGAAAATCGATAGGAAAAATATCTTACCTGAAAATTTAATGGATTATTTTTTAATCGAAAACTAAAAAAAAAAGATGGATAGTTTAATAAAAAGTAAAGAAAAAGGATTTATTAGGTGTTATGAGAATGTCTCAATTAGAAGAAGAAGTTTTTAATATAGTAAAAGAGTTAATCCCATTTTCTAATTTTTCAAATGATACAAATCTTGTAAAAATAGGTTTGCATTCAATACTACTATTAGAACTGTCAATGAAAATTTATCAGAAGTATCAAATAGACATCTTAGAAAATAATCTATTAAAAGATGATAACTTCACAATCAGAAATATTGCAAAAATAATAAGCAATAATGAAGAAAACAAATTACTAATAGACTACAAAGAAAATAAAAATGATTATTATCCTTTAAAGAAAAATCAATTAGGAATATACCTTGAACAAATAAAAAAAACAGAAACAACAGAATACAACATCCCATTTTTAATCAAATTCAAGAAAAAAACCAAGATCCAGGATTTAGTGGATAAAATATTTTACTTCCATCCCTACTTAAACAGCACCATCCAAACAAAAAACAATGAAATACTCCTAAAAAAGAACAATAATAATGTCATTGATGTGGAGACTATTTTTGTTGATGATGAACACTTTTTAGAGGATAAAATAAGACAAGACTTGATAAAACCATTCACTCTTGATGAAGGTTCCAATCTCTACAGGGCATATAATATAGAGACAAATATGAGTAGTTGTCTGTTTTTAGATATAAACCATATACTATTCGATGGAGCATCAATCCACCCGTTCATTAAAACAATAAACAAGATATTAAACAAAGACAATGAAATAATAGTGGATGATATTGCTTTCTATTCAAACTACCTGGAAAATAGAAAAATAAACTCAAAAAATTATGATGAACAAACAGTATTCTACAGGGACTTGCTGAAGAATATTGACTCTGTGAGTGAACTATTAGATAAAAAACACAATAATAATAATGATGGTAGGGTTTTAATTTCAATAGATAAAAAGAAGTTTGATGTTTTCTGTGAGGATAATAAAATATCGGAATCTAATCTTCTATTAGCTGTTTACTTATATGTAATATCTAAATATTCCCTAGAAAATGATGTTTTAATTTCAATGATCACATCTTCAAAGACTCCATTATTTGAAGATTCAATTGGTATGTTTGCAAACACCTTACCATTCCCCATAACAATAAATACCAACAAGACAATAAAAAAATTCTTACAAGAAGTTAGAGATAGGGCTTTAGATATTAATAGTAATGATCTTTATTCTGTTCTTGATTTAAAAGAAGATTATGGTTATCAGACGACCATCGCTTATAACTACAGACACGAACAATTAAACACCCATAAAATAATGAATAAAGAGATCAAGGGCTTTGTTGATTTCACAAGTGATAATTTCAACTACTCTTTTGATTTAATCCTTAACATAGACTTAATAGATAATATGTATAAGTTAGAGTTCCAACACTCCAACAGATACTCAAATGAATTATTAAAATCTTTCACAGCTACCTATCAAAACATCTTAGAATACATAACATCCACTAAAAATATTAATATAAAACTGGACAATGTTCAATTCATCTCCAAAAAAGACGAAATCATACTCATAGACAAACTAAA
>JAISZW010000024.1 GCA_031284445.1 Candidatus Methanovirga basalitermitum
TAAATATACTCATCAAATATTTAGATTTTGTTTTAAAGTATTTTTACTGTAAGTTATTTTTTGCATATTCAACAGAGCTTAAATACTTACTTATTAATTATATCAAAACTTAATATTAAATATTTTAATTTAAAATCCCATATAAAAATGTACTTTTAGAAAACATCATGATTAAAACCTTAAAACATGGTGAAATAGATTTGTTCATGCTTCGATTTTTGTCAAAAATCTAACACCATATTAATTAAAATAATTATATGAATTATTTTTAAATATATTATCCTCAATATTATTTATTAAAACACAATTATAATAAAGAAAATCAAAGATTTTCTAATTGAACAAGTTCAATGAAGAAAACTTCGTTTTTCTAACTTTAAAAAATAAATTTTTTAAAATTAAGTAAAAAATTAAAATAATAACTTAAATTTATTAATTTAAAATAATAATAAATAGTCATCCATGTAAATTAAAAATCATTGATTTTATAATATTAAATCCAAAAATGAGAATAATAATGAATAAAAATTATTTGAAAAATTAAAAACTTTTCCAAAAAATTAAAAACTTTTCCATAATCACTATAATTAAATAATTAATGATTTTAAAATTGAAGATAAACAAATAAAGAATAGCAGTAGACTATAGTTTCAGCTATTTTTGTAATCGTTTAGGAACTATTTGTTTATTAAACAAATCTTCATAAGTTTCTTTTTCTCTTATTACTTCAATATCTCCATTATTAACTAATATTTCAGCTGGTCTTGGTCGAGAATTATATTGAGAAGCCATTGAAAAAGAATAAGCTCCAGCATTTAAAATAGCTAAAAGGTCTCCTTCCTCAATTTTAGGTAAAATTCTATCTCTTGCAAAGAGATCTCCAGATTCACAAACATTACCTGCAACATCTACCTTCTCAACTTCTTCATCATTCACCTTATTTGCAACCACAATATGATGATATGAACCATACATTACAGGTCTAAGAAGTGTGTTGAAACCAGTATCAACACCAACAAACCTACGATAGCTATTCTTAATTGTGTTAACTCTTGTAAGTAAGATTGAAGCATCACCAACAAGATATCTTCCAGGCTCAATATAGAGATATGGATTTCCTAAACCATGTTCCTTTATTTTACTCTTAAAAATTCCTGTTATCTCCTCTGCAAATTTATCAATATCAAGAAGTTTTTCTTCTGGAGTATATGGTACTCCAAGCCCTCCACCAAGGTCTAAAAATTCGAAATCAATATCTACATCTGATGCAACATTTCCTGCAATATCTAAAAGTGCCTTGGTTGCTAATTTAAAAGGTTCAGGCTCTAAAATACCTGATCCAATATGTGAATGCATTCCTATAGGTTTAAAACCTAATTTAATAGCTTTTTTATAAATATTTGAAGCTTCTTCTTCTTTTATACCAAACTTACTCATAATTCCCCCAGTAATGCAGTATTCATGATGACCTGCTCCAACCATAGGATTTACTCTAAAAGATATTTTATAATTTTCAGGATTTACAATTTTAGCTAATCTTTCAAGCTGAGATATAGAATCTAAGTTAATTAAAACATTTTGTTCGTCTACAAATTTTAATTCATCATCTTTAACATTATTTCCTGTAAATAATATTCTCTCTGGAGTGAACCCAGTTTTTAATGATGTGTAAACTTCTCCAGTTGATACTGCATCTATTGAACTTCCCTCATCCTCAAGAATTCTCATTACAGCTAAATTCGTATTAGCTTTACAAGCATAAAATACCCTGAATTTTTCATGATATTTAGTAAATGCATTAAAAACTCTTTTGTAATTGTTTCTTATTCTCTCCTCATCAATCACATACAATGGAGTTCCATACAGATCTGCTATCTCATTTACATCAACATTTCCAATGATCATATCTCCATTTTCATTCACTTTTAAGTTTAAATCCATTTAATCACCATATTCACAATTTCATATTTCCTATAATTAAATTCTAATGCTTAGTCCTTTTTTATTTAAATAGTTTTTAACTACTGGAACTGAATATTCATTAAAATGAAAAATGCTGGCAGCTAATGCAGCACTAACATCAGTTTTTTTAAAAACATTGAATATGTCTTCAGGACTTCCACCACCACCTGATGCTATAACTGGAATATCTACTGCTTCATTAATAGCTTTTGTGAGTTCTATATCATAACCATCCTTTGTTCCATCCCTATCCATAGAGGTTAGAAGAATTTCACCAGCACCCCTCTTTTGACATTCCATTGCCCAATCTACTGCATCCATTCCCGTGAATTCTTTCCCACCATAAATACTACAATCAAACCAGCAATAGCCTTCTTCTGTTTCAACAATGTTCTTATCATTATTTTCCTTAGGATTTTTAAGATATCTTCTTTTAGCATCGATACCAATGATGCATGCCTGTGAACCAACCACTTCAGATGCTTCATTTATCATATCAGGATTATGAATAGCTGCCGTGTTAGTGGAACATTTATCAGCTCCAGCTTTTAATAAATCAATATAGTCTTCAACTTTCCTTATTCCACCACCCACAGATATTGGTGTGAATACTTCTTCTGTAACTTTTTCAATAACATGAGTCATAGTTCCTCTTCTCTCGTATGAAGCGGTAATATCTAAAAATATAATTTCATCAGCACCATCTTCATAATATTTCTTTGCAAGTTCAGCTGGTTCACCAGCATACTTTATTTCTTTAAACTCCACACCTTTAACAACTCTACCCTGTGGAACCTGCAAATCACAGTCAAGACAAGGTATAATTCTTTTAGTTAGCATAAATACTCCCCCTTACAATTGAATTTACTATAAAATTATATTTTAATATATAATAAGATTTTAATTATTATTCAAGTTGTTTAAAAAAATAATTATATAAACAGGGTGTCTTAAAAGTGTAGAAAATCAACGGAACTTCCATAGAGATTTAACACGATACATCATCAGATTTCATATTTTTTCCAAAAGTACATCCAAATTAAAGATTAATTATTAAAATAAAAATACATGGTTCTTTAAATTAAAAAATAAGTGATTTCCAAAGAATTAAATAAAGATGATTTTTAAATTGTTGAAAATAGCTTTGATTTTAAATTCAAAGGATATTGTTCTTTTATTGAATTTATTCAGTTAGAAACAAAAAATCTTTGATTTTTCTAAATTCACTTTGTGAATAAATCTTTGATTTTCTTTATTGAATTTATTCAGTTAGAAAATACATGATTTTATTTACTTAAAACTTGTTTTAAGTTAGAAACGGAAAATCAAAGATTTTCCTAAATTCATTTTGTGAATAAAACGAATTTTTCTTTATTTTTAATTAAATAGAAATCGACTTTTTATCTATATGAATTTAACTTTGTTTAAAAATTCAAAGTGATTCAAGATTAGTTTTTGAATTTAAATAAATTTTAAGTTGTACTTTTAAGAATTACTATAATATATCTTTCAGATTCCTCAAATACATTTTTTCATGTCTTGAATTTTCCATGAAAATGAGACACCATGTTATATTAATGAAAAATATGGATTGGGTAATGTTTACCATTTACTAATACAAGCCATTTTTTCTAAGCATAAGACAAATGGTTTAGACTCTCTCAGATATTTTTATGGATATTACTAATAACATCATTAACCAATCTTTTATGGTGATTATGAGTATTTAAGAAAATTAGATGATTTATATTGTGTCAGCTATTGTGGTAGTAAAAATTGAGCTTGTGAATAATAAAAAACACAACAAAGAGTTTAAATTAAGTGAAAAATGGATTGTTAATCATGAAAATCTGCTATAAAAGATTTTATGATGTCCATGGATGTTTATAATGAGTTTTTACTTGATGTTGTGATGGTGAGAGCTAAAAATAGCTTATAAATAATGAACCTTGATAATTTAGAAGGTATATTAGGATTATTAATATGATGAACTATTGAAAATTAGTGTAAACTAATCAAAGAGTTAAAAAAATGTCAAAGAAGAATTTAAAAAAGAATATATACTCGATATGAAGTACTTAAATCTAAGAGTAACGGAAATATCACAGATGAAATAGGTACTAAAATATTCATTAGCAATGTATACTTTGATTTTTTAAATACTGATAGGATTAATGGCTTATAATGCTAAAAGATGAAAATAGAGAAGTACTTATGAGAGAAAAAAAACAAATATTAGATATAGAGAATTTTTCAAGAGAAAAAAGTAAACAATTTTTACAAGGACTTTATAATGCTTACTGTATTAGCTTATAAACTTCCTAATATCATTCAAAATAGACGATGGAATAGGGACTGTCCAAATTTTTACTGATGGTATATTATTAAGATCCATATTTTTATATTTTTTGATATGGTTCCATCAAAAAAGTATCATACATAATTGAGAATAGTGTTACTATTAAGGTTTGATAGCATAGAAAACAAGATAATATTAAAAAATGTTTAAAAAGTAATATTTAGTATTTGCTAAAAAACCAAAATTTTCACCTTAAAAAAGGCATTAAAAAACTTAAATAATCCATATTGAATGTTGTTTCAATATTTCATTGATGTAATACATTTCTATGTATCCATCGAATATTAAAAAGTTTTAATCTTCTTTTCAGTCCTTTAATTGTTCTATGTTTCCTTTTTAATAGTTTTAAAAGAGTTACACCGAAAAAGTTCTCAAGGTTATTGTTTGTGTTTGACAAGAATTTGTATTTGATATGATTTGTTGCTCTTTTGAAGGTTTTATCAAGTCTTTTGAAAGAATCGTATAGATTCTGATAATCCATTAAAATTCTTCTTAAATTCATTGAATCTTTTCTCTGCAGTCTCAATAGACTTTGACTTAAATATCTTTGAAATTTTATTCTAATATTCTCTAAGATATCATTTTCTTTTTTACAGTCTTTTATTCCCTTATTCAGTTTCTTGATTTCTTTTTCATGTTTTTTTTTATCTTATCATGAGCTTTTATCCTTTTGTTATCATTTTTTAGATATTCTACCTGTTGGCACGGTTCCTTGTTTTAGATTTAATTATTTTCTATTTTGTTTTGAAGTTTTTCCTTCTTTTCTTCTTTTTTTGATTTTTAGCAGGTTTCTGTTCACTATTTTTATATTTTAAATCCATTAAATTCTGTATTTTATGAAATGAGCATATTTGGCGTGGAACACCAAGACCATTAATAATATCGGGATAAAAGTTCATTCCATCAGTTATCATACCTTTTAAAGGTATATCACTTAAATTTTCATTTTAAAAGTCCTTAACATACTCTTTATTGAAAATCATAGGATAATTACTAAAGTACTGGCAATGATCATTTTAGTATTAGCATCTAAAAAAAAAAAAAAAATAACTAATCTATAGATGTAATAATGGCACCCACAAAATATATACTCTTTCATAGTGATAAACACCACTAGGAACTATATTTAAGTGTTTTTAGTTCTCTATCAATTTTTTAACTGTTTTTTGAAAAAATCATCTTCATTAGCCATTAATACGATTTTAAAATCGGTTGTCTGGAATTTGATCTATAGCCTGTGAATAGTATCTATTATATTCGACACTTTTCTCTAAAGAAATATCATGAATTAAGTTAAGCTCTAAAATATAGTGTTGATCATTGAACTGAGAATAAGAATCCATAGTTTCGATTTTTATGTAATATGTCTTCTTACAATTAGGTCATAATATATTTTTGCTTTCTAACATTCTGAAGATTATTGATTAAAACTTGATTTGATCCATTACGATTGAATTTCCCATCACATACAGGATATATAATGTCTGGGTGAAAATATCGAACTTCAAAATCATATCTCGTTATTTCACGAAGTTGTGGAATTAATGCAGGGCTTACAGTATTTTTCAAATAACATATTTCTTTTTCAAAAAATAGAGAAGACTTAAGTATGTCATCTGACAAACTAATAATTGGTGATTTTGTTTCGTTCATACTAAACATTATCATCATTTATACTTATAAATTTTATCAGTAAAAATTTGGATAGTGCATATAGAACTGGCTAAAAACAATCTCAATGTTTTAAAAAACTTTTATCAAGCTTTAAAAGGGATTGATAAGGATTTAAAGTTTCTTTTCATGACTGGAATATCTAAATTTGCTAAAACAAGTATTTTTTCTGATTTAAACCATCTGGATGATATTACAATTCATCCAAGATATTCTAAAATATGTGGTTACTCACAAGATGATTTAGAAAATCGTTTTGATGATTATATTGGTGAAATTAGTGAATATAATGAGATTAGTAGAGAAAATTTACTTTTAGCTATTAAAGAGTAGTATAATGGTTATTCCTGGGATGGGAAGAATTTTCTTTACAATCCTTTTTCGATTCTGAAATTTTTTTATACTGAAAAAATTGTTAATTATTGGGCTGATACAGGAACACCAAAACTACTTGTAGATATACTGAAAACTACCGATGCTAATATGAATATTTTAACAAAGAAAGAATCAGAGTTTATAGGCTCTTTTCCAAATTTTGAGTTGGATAATCTTGATTTTACTACTGTTCTTTTACAGACTGGTTATCTCACAATAAAGAATGAAAAAAGCAGATCTATTGAACCCTCTATTTATACAAATCATAGTGCTGAAAGTGTAGAACCAATGACAAAGAATATGTTAAAATATATCTACACTTAATTTATTTAGTGTTATTCATTTTAAAAGAGATAATTTCTATTTTTTTTATTTAAAGGATATACTTAATAAAAAAGGAATATTAAAGAAAATAATAATTTTAATAATAAGAATTTTTAAGGATATAAAATATGATAAATGAGAAAATAGCTATAGTAGGAACTCCATGTCAGATATTAGCAGCTTCTAAAATCAATTATTATGAAAAAGAAACTGGAGGATCACCAATAGATTTGAAAATCGGATTATTTTGTATGGAAAACTTTTCTTACACTTATTTAAAAATGTTTCTAAAGGAGAAAAACATGAATTTAAATGATGTTAAAGAGTTTAGAATTGAAAATAATAAGTTTAAAGTATTTTTAGAGGATAGTGTTCAAGAATTTTCAATTCCTCAAACAAACTCATTTAAAAGAAAAAATTGCGATATTTGTACAGATTACACTTCAAACTTAGCAGATATTTCTGTTGGTTCAGTCGGTTCTCCAAAAGGGTATTCAACTGTTATTATTAGAAATGAAAAAGGAGATAAAATAGTTCAAGATTTAATATCAAATAACCTCGTATCAGAGATATATGCAGAAGAAAATGCTCTTGATTTACTTAAAAAAATATCCAATAAAAAAATAAATAACAACTTAAAGAACATTAAAAATAGAGAAAACAACTCTCATCCAGTTATTTATAAAAGGAAAGTTAGTGATAATGAAATCACTGAATTATCCAATGAATGCCAATTTGATTGTTTAAATAGTGATGTTATTAGCGAAGGAGCTTGTGTTCTTTGTGGAGCTTGTGAATTTGTCTGTCCAATTGATATTATCCAAATCAATGAAAGAAAGCCTGTTAAAAAAGGAACTTGTAAGGAAGGTTGTCATGCTTGTTATTATGCTTGCCCAAGAACATTCATAAATGATAAAATACTACCTAAAGATTTAGACATTAAACCACTCGGAGAATACTTAAAAATCTATTCTCTTAAATCAAACAACAATACTGGTCAAGATGGTGGAATTGTTAGTGAAATCCTCTTATATTTGTTAGATAAAGAGTTAGCAGATAGTGTTTTCATTGTAGGTGAAGATGCAGACAATCCATGGAAACCAATACCAAAACTCACAAGTAGTAAGGACGAAGTTTTAAAAGCTAAAGGAACCAAATATAGTACTGTACCAATAATATTTAAATCCAAACTTTTTAGAAAACAATGAATGGAAGCTTTGTTTGTTGCCAACAGTAATTTAGCAAATTTTCAATTTGCTAACAAGACAAAATCAAGATTTCATCATGCTTAAGGAAATTCATTTCCTTTTCCTAAGTTGACTAATGGTAACAATGAAGAATAAATTCTCCTAAATTAAAAGTCTCCGACTTTTAATAATCATAGATTCTTCTAATTTCACTTTGTAACCAAAAGTTTGATCAAAAACTTTTAAATTTTCAAGACTAAATTATTTAAAAATTAAAAGTAATCTGTAAGTAAATCATTGAAATAATAAATAGATTACTACTGAGAATTTCTATAAACCCAATATTTTAAAATTTTCAGGATTTTTAAAATCCTTAATTAATCTTTAAATTTAAAATAAATGAGTTTTAATAAATATTGAATTTTATCGATATCTACAAAATGAAGTTAATAGAAATCCTCTACTATTATTAGAATGAATAATATGTTAAAATAATAAAATTTCTTAAATTAAAACCATTTTAAACTATTTTAATTTTATTAAAGTTATAAATAAATGTGAATATTTAATTTTAAAATACATGAATATTTTTGTAAAATGCCATCAATTTATATGAGGTTATCATGAAAATCATGATTCAAGGAACAGGGTCCTCAGTAGGAAAAAGTATACTGGTCACAGCACTATGCAGAATTTTTAAACAAGATGGTTATAGTGTGTGTCCATATAAATCACAAAACATGTCATTAAATTCTTATATAACTCTTGATGGTAAAGAAATGGGTCGTGCACAAGTACTTCAAGCTTATGCCGCAGGTTTAGAACCAGAAGTTTATATGAACCCCATACTTCTAAAACCCACAAGTGATAAAAACTGCCAAGTAATCGTGAATGGTGAAATTTATGGTAACAGCACAGCTGTGAAATACCATGACCTGAAAGTAGAATTTAAAGAGATGTTAAAAACTCAATTTGAAGACTTAGAAAAGAAATTTGATATCATCGTCATGGAAGGTGCAGGTAGTCCAGCAGAAATAAATTTAAGGGATAAAGATATTGTCAACATGGGTATAGCTGAGCTTGTAGATGCACCAGTTTTATTGGTTGGAGACATTGATAAGGGAGGTGTTTTTGCATCTTTATATGGTACATTGATGCTTATTAGTGATGATGAGAGGAAAAGAGTGAAAGGATTGATAATAAACAAATTCAGAGGCGATGTAGATATACTAAGACCAGGTATTGTTTCTATTGAGGAGATAACAGATAAAAAATGTATTGGGGTTGTGCCTTGTTTTAATCTACTTTTAGAGGAAGAGGATAGGATTTTTAAATTGAACAAAGATATAACAAATATAATTGATGTTGCAGTTCTCTTGTTACCACATATATCTAACTCTACAGATTTCGATGTTTTTAAATTGGAAGAGGATGTTTCTCTTAGATTCATAACATCAGTTTATGAATTTAGAAATCCTGACTTATTAATCATACCTGGAAGTAAAAACACGATAGAAGATTTAGATTATCTTAGAAAATCGGGTTTATTTGATAAAATCAAGGAGTATAGTAAAACAGGTCAGATAATTGGAATATGTGGTGGATATCAAATGTTGGGTAAAACTATAACAGATCAAGATAGTGTAGAGAGTAAAACATCGAAAACAACTGGATTATCTCTTTTAGATATTGAAACCGCACTTGAAAGTGAAAAAGCTACCAAAAGAGTTGAAGCGAGACTAATATCTGACAATAATATCTCTGTTTATGGTTATGAAATCCATAACGGTATCTCTATTTATGGAGAGTCTGCAATTCCATTGTTTAGTATAAGTAAAAAATTTAAAAAAAACAGTTTCCTGTCAATTGAAGAAAAGTATCCTGATGGTTCAATAAATATTGATGGTTCGGTTTTAGGAACTTACATACATGGGGTTTTTGATAAACCAGACCTTAGAGAATTCATACTCAATAAAATTAGAGAAAAAAAAGGTGTAAGTAAAAAAAAATCCAGAGAGTATGAATTCTTTAGAGAAAATGAATTGGATAAGTTAGCAGATATTGTTAGAAATAGCATTGATGTAGATGAAATATATAATATTATGAATGTAAAATAGTTATTTCAATGATTAACAACTATTTCAGGTATAATATTATAGTCACTCTGAAAAGTTTGTCATTTTATAAAGGATTAATATTCAATACAATTTATTTAAATTTGATTTAAAGAATTTTTATATAGTGTTTCCAAACTTTCTTAAACATTTGATGAAATTTATTTTAGGTTGTTCATGAATTTAAATAATGATTTAAAGAGATTTCATAGATTGTTGTGAATATAGGATATGTTATAAAAGTTGAGTAAAGTACTTAATTATAATTAACATTAATTGATAAACATTACCATTATCACTACAATAAAATTTATTTCAATAAATTAATTTAACTCTCTTTTATTTAGAAAAAAATATAATACTTTTTTTTTTTATTTGAATAAAGAAATATAAGAATTAATAGGAGATAAATATTTTGTTTAAAGACCCATTGATTATTGGAAATAGAAAGTTTTCATCAAGATTTATTTTAGGTTCTGGCAAGTTTTCATTGGATATTACATCTAAGGTCATAGAATCATCTGGTGCTGAAATAGCAACAATAGCTATTCGAAGAGCAAGTGATGGTGAAGGAAACATCTTAGATTATATTCCTGAAAATGTTGTGCTTCTACCAAACACATCTGGAGCAAGAAATGCCATTGAAGCACTAAGATTAGGGAAATTATCAAGAGAATTAGGTTGTGGAGATTTTATAAAAGTAGAAGTTATTAAAGACTCAAAATATCTGTTTCCAGATAACTATGAAACAATAAAAGCAACTAAACTATTATTTGATGAGGGATTTATACCTATGGTGTATATGATGCCAGATTTAAATGTAGCAAAAGATTTAGAAAAATCAGGAGCAGGAGCGATTATGCCTCTTGCTGCACCAATTGGAAGCAATGGAGGTTTGCTCACGAAAAACCTCATAAAAATTCTTGTCGACGAAATTGATGCACCTATTATTGTAGATGCTGGTATTGGTTCTCCTTCACAAGCATGTGAAGCAATGGAATTAGGTGTCGATGCTATTATGGCAAATACAGCAATAGCTACGGCAAACAACATTGTCCAAATGGCTAAAGCATTTAAATTAGCTATTAAGGCAGGTCGATGTGCGTATCTTGCTGGTTTAGGAAGAGTTTTAAACCAAGCTGAAGCATCAAGCCCTTTAACTGGATTTTTAAAATGAAAATCCATGACCATTAAATATCAAGGTGTCTCATTTTCATGAAAAATTCAAGACATGAAAAAATGTATCTGGTGAATCTGAAAGGTATATTATAGTAGTTTCAAAAAGTACAGCTTAAAACTTATTTAAATTTAAAAATT